>DASRFH010000095.1:0-54705 GCA_035651675.1 Chloroflexota bacterium
CCCCCCCCCCCCCCCCCCTGAGCGCCGCGGGCGGGTTGATCGAGCTCACGGCGGCGCCGCCGTCCCGGCCCGTGCCGCCAACGCCACCCGCGCCGCCCATCCCACCGTTCCGCTGACCGCGCCGTTCCAGCCGAGCCCGCCGCCACCGCCGGCGGCCTGGTTCTGCGTCACTGGCGTGCCGCTCAGCTGCAGCGTGCCGGACGACGCTTTGTAGATGCCACCTCCCTGGGCGGCGCCGTCGGGTCCACCGGGGCCACCGGTGCCGGCCGGTCCTCCGTCGCTGGCGCGACCACCGGGCCCACCGGTCCCGCCGCTCCCGCCGTTGCCCCCGGCGTCGTTGCCGCCCACGCCCGGGCTCCAGCCCTGCGGGCCAGGGCCGCCGGCCCCGCCGGCCCCGCCGGCGCCGCCCGCGCCGGCGTTGATCGTTGCTCCTCCGCGCCGGCCGCCCTCGCCGCCGCTCGCGACGTTCCGCTTGACGACCGTCGCGCCGTCGAAGCTCGCCGTGCCGTCGTTGTACACGCCGGCCCCCTGGGCAACACCGCCGACCGTTCCCGCCGCGGCGGACCTAGTGCCGCCGCCGGGGCCGCCGGCGGCGGCACTAGGTCCGCCGGGACCGGCGTTCCCCCCATCGCCCGGGACAGCGCACCACACGCGGCACGGGAGGAACGCGGCATCTCCTTCCTCCGCGGAGCGGACCGCTTCCCGAGCGCCGGGGACGGCGCCCCGCCCTTTCCTGACAAATAGGCCGCGTCGGACCGATTGGATTGCGCGCGCTCAGGCTGACCGCTCGGAACCCATCGGCGCACGTCGACCCTCGCCCGGCATTGCTTTTGGCGGGCGTCGCCTCAGGCCCCGATCGCGCTCCGCAGCTCCGCCGGGATGCGCACGGGACGGCCGGTGCGCTGGTCGACGAAGCAGACGGTCTGCAGCGCGTGCGCGCACACCCGCCCGTCGCCCGGACGGAAGATCTCGGTTTCGATCAGCGCGCTCGCCCGGGCCACCTGGGCAAACCACAGTCGCCCGGCAACCGCCTCGCCCATGCGCAGCGCGGTCCGGTAGTCGACCTCCAGCCGCACGAGGGTGGGCGCGCGGCCGCGCCGCAGGCACTCCTCGAACGACAGCCAGCGGGCCATGAACGCCGTGCGCAGGTCCTCGAGCCACCGCACGTAGACGGCGTTGTTGACCACGCCGGCGACGTCGACGTCGTAGCCGGCGATCCGCAACGGCATCGTCATCTCGACCCGCTCGCCGTCGGTCCAGCGCGCTAGCTCGAAGCTCACGCGAACGCGGCGATCCCGGTGAGCTCGCGCCCGACGACGAGCGCGTTGATGCTGTCGGTCCCCTCGTAGGTGAACACGCCCTCGAGGTCGAGCATGTGGCGGATCACCTGGTGCTCCAGCAGGATGCCGTTGCCGCCCAGCAGGTCGCGGGCGTCGGCGGCGATGCGCCGCGCCTTGGCGGCGTTGTTCATCTTGGCGAGCGCCGCCATCGCGGGTGTCAGCCGACCCGCGTCGGCGAGTCGGCTGGCACGCCAGACCAGGAGCTGCATCGCCGTCACCTCGGCCACCATCCGCGCCAGCTTCTCCTGGACGAGCTGGAACGCGGCGAGCGGCTTACCGAACTGCTTTCGCTCCTTCGCGTACGCCAGCGCGAGCTCGTAGCACGCAACGGCGTGGCCCAGCGCGCCCCACGCGATCCCAAGCCGACCGCCGACCAGCACCTGCGTGGCGTCGCGGAAGGCGCCCGCGTTGGCCAGGCGGCTCGCGGCCGGCACGCGGCAGCCGTCGAGCGTTATGTCCGCCTGCGGCACGGCCCGCATCAGCGGCTTGCCCTCGATCACCGCCACCCTGAAACCAGGCGTCCCGTTTTCGACGACGAACGCGCCGTGGCCTTCGTCGGTCCGCGCCCAGACGACCACCAGGTCGGCGAAGGTGGCGTTGCCGGTCCAGCGCTTGCGGCCGTCGAGCACCCAACCATCGCCGTCGCGGACCGCCCGCGTCTGGATCGCGCGGGCGTCGGAGCCGACGTCGGGCTCGGTTAGCGCCCACGCCCCGACTTTCTCGAACCGCGCCATCGCCGGCAGCCACCGTTCGCGCTGGTCCGGCGACCCGCAGTGGTAGACCGTCGCCATCGCCAGCCCGGCGTGGGCGGCGACGATCGTCGCCAGGCTGCCGTCGCCGCGCGCCAGCTCCATCTGCACCAGGCCGGCCGCCACGCTGCTCAGGCCCGGGCACCCGAACCCAGGGATGGTGCCGCCGACGACGCCGAGCGCCCCCAGCTTCGGCAGGAGCGGCCGCGCCGGCTCGCCGCGCTGCCAGTAGTCGTTCGCGACCGGCAGCACTTCCGTCTCGACGAACGCGCGGACGCGTTCGCGGACGTCGCGCTCGCCGGCCGTCAGCAGATCGTCGACGGCGTAGAAGTCGACGGTCTGGTCAGTCATTCCGAGCATGGCGGGGAACCCTCGCGCTCTCGGGCGCGGCGCACCGAGCACGGGCGCCGGTGCTCATCGCCGCGGTCGAGGTCCCTCGTCGCTCCTGTCTTCGGAACGACACGCGCTACGCCTTCCCCAACGCGACCAGGAACCGGTCGTTCTCCTCCGGCAGCCGCACCGTCGCCCGCAGGCAGCCGTTCAAACCCGGCTTCGCCGACACGTCGCGCACGACGATCCCGGCGCGCAGCAGCGCCTCGACCACGCGGCCCGGCTCGGCGACCCGGATTAACAGGAAGTTGGTCGCGCTCGGGAACACCTGGACGCCGGCCGACCGCAGACCCGCCGTGAAGCGCTCCTTCTCGGCCAGGATCGCCGCGACGCGCGCCCGCATCGTCGCGAGGTCGCGCAACGCCGCGGCGCCGAGCGCGACCGACAACGTCCCGACCGAGTTCGGCGGCCGCACGCGGTTCAGCACGTCGGCCATCTCGCGCGAGGTGAGCGCGTACCCGACGCGGAGCCCGGCGAGGCTGAACGCTTTCGAGAGGGTGCGCACGACGATCAGGTTCGGGTGGCGCACGATCAGCCCGGCCGCGGTCACACCGGAGAACTCGAAGTACGCCTCGTCGATCACGACCGGGCAGGCGACCTGCCCGACGAGCCGCTCGACCTCGTCCAGCGGGATCAGGTGCGCGGTCGGGTTGTTCGGGTTGCAGAGGAACACGATGCCCGCCCCGCGCCCGGCGCGCGCGATCGCCGCGACGTCGCGCACGAACCCCGGTCCGTCCGGCACCGCGGCGAGCTCGCCGCCGTACGTGGCCACCAGCACGGGGTACATCGCGTAGCTCGGCTGGCTGACGACCGCCCGCGTGCCGGCCTCCACGAACGACTTGGCGACGAGGTCGAGCACCTCGTCGGCGCCGCAGCCGACCACAATCTGATCGGCGGGGAAGCCGGTGTAGTCGGCGATCGCCTCGACCAGCGCGCCGTAGGACGTGTCCGGGTACTCGTTGAGCGGCATCCGCGCCGCGAGGTCGGCGAGCGTGGGGGTCAGGTTCGTGGGGAGGAACGGCGACGTGTTCGTGTCGAACCGCAGCACCTGCTCGACCGGGACGCCGTAGCGCTCGGCGACCGCTTCGGAGGACATCTCCCAGGCGTACGGCTCCAGGACTCGCACCGCCGGTCGGATGCGGTCCTCCCAGGTGCTGGTTAGCACGCTACAGGGCTCTCCTGAAGATGCTCATCACGTCTTCCGCGCTGCGCACCGGCCGCGGGAAGATGGGATTCGGCGGAAGCTTGGCATATTCGACGGCAAGCTTCTCCAATTCCGACTCGGTGGCGCCGTACTCCCGCAGCGGCTGGTGCGTGCCGACGTCCACGAGGAGCTGCTTGATCGCGGCGATGCCGCGCTCCGCCGCAGCGCGCGGCGAGAGCCCGGTCGTGTCCTCGCCCAGCGCCTCGGCGACGTCGCCCAGCCGCTCGACGCAGCCGTTCATCGAGAACTCGAGGATGTACGGGAGCAGCAGCCCGAGCGACCGTCCGTGCGGGATGCGCCAGCGGTCGCCGACGAGCTGCGAGATCGGGTGGACGGCGTGCAGCCCCTTGTTGCCGAAGCCCACGCCGACGAGGCAGCTCGCCGCGTACATCATGGCCGTTCGCGCTTCCATGTCGTCGCCGTTCGCGACGGCGCGGCGGAGGTACTTGCCGATGATCCCGACAGCCTCGAGGTTCATCGACGCGGCCATCGGGTTCACGTTGTTGTTCGTGTAGCTCTCGACCGCCTGCGTGAGCGCGTCGGTCCCCGTGTTCGCGGTCACCGTCGGCGGCATCGAGCGGGTCAGCTCGGGATCGCAAATCGCCAGCGAGGCCCGCCGGCAGCCGACCATCCAGTGCTTGATGCCGGTCTCGGGGTCGATGGCGCCCGCGCCGCGGGTCATGTCGGACCCGGTGCCCGAGGTCGTCGCCATCGCGATCACCTGCGGGCCCGGCTGCACCGGCCGGGGGTTATCGCGGTCGACGTAGTCGGAGAACTGGCCGTCGTTGCGGGTCAGGAGGCTGATCGCCTTGGACGAGTCGATCGTCGAGCCGCCGCCCAGCGCGACGATGGTGTCGTAGCTGCCCGCCTTGCAGGCCCGCACGCCGGCGTGGACGGAGTCGAACGTCGGCTCGGTCGAGATCTCGTCCCAGACGTCCACCTGCAGGCCGGCGGCGCGCAGCGACTCCTCGACCGGGCCAACCAGCCCGGCGCCGCGCACACTCTTGTCGGTGGTGAGCATCACCTTGCTGGCGCCGAGCGCCTTCGCGCGCTGGCCGACCGTCTTCGACGTCCCGACGCCGAAGACGATCCCGTTGAACGGGATGCCGAGCTCGAAGCGGGTAGCCGGATCCATAGTCCCCCCTTGCCGGCCGGAGTGTGCCTTCGTTCGAAGACACGCCCCAGGTAGAGTGCTGGGGATCGTACCATCCCGTCCTATGACGGCTGTTGGGCTGATCCACGCGACGCCTCTAGCGATTCCACCGGTGCGGGAAGCGTTCGAGCGGCTCGCGCCCGAGATCCGCCTGATGAACCTTCTCGACGAGGGGCTTCTGATGGTCCTCGAGGCGGACGGATCGGTCGGGCCGTGCGCCGCCGACCGGATGACGCGCGTCGTCGGCCTCGTGCGGGACGCCGGCGTCAGCCTGATCCAGCTCACCTGCTCGGCGTACTCGCCGCTCGTCCCGACGCTCCGGCTGCTCGCCCCCGTGCCGGTGCTCGCCATCGACGACGTGCTCGTCGAAACGGCCGTCGAGCGCGGCCGCCGGATCGGGCTCATCTCCACCCAGAACCTGACGGAGCAGGCGCTGCGCGCGGCCGCCGAGCGGTCAGGGAAGCCGATCGAGCTCGAGGCGATCGTCTACCGCGAAGCCTTCGACGCCCTCGGTCGCGGCGACGGCCCCGCCCACGACCGCCTGCTTGGCGCCAAGATCCGGGCGTTCGCCGACAAGGACGTTATCGTGCTGGGGCAGGCGTCGATGGCGCGCGTGGTGCCGACACTTCCGGCGGAGCTGCGCGAGCGCGTCCTGACGAGCCCGACGCTCGCCGTCCAGACGTCGCGCCGGCTCCTGAACCTCTAGGTCCCTGGCAGGCGCGGCGTGCCATTTCGGAGCACACCGCGGGGCGAATACGATCGAGGAGACGTTCCATCGACATCAAGGGCTCGGTCCAGCAGCAGTTCGGCTCGGTCGCCGCGAACTACGTGACGTCGGCGGTGCACGCGCGCGGCGCCGACCTGGAGCGGATCGCCGCGGAGGCGGCCGCGCTCCGACCCCGTCTCGCGCTCGACGTCGGGACGGCGGCCGCCCACGTCGCGCTCGCGCTCGCGGCGCACGCGGAGCTGGTCGTCGGGCTCGACCTGACCGAGCCGATGCTCGTCCAGGCGGCGCGCCAGCGCGACGAACGGGGCGTCCGGAACCTGCGGCTGGTGCGTGGCGACGTCGAGCAGCTGCCGCTCCGCGCGGGGAGCGTCGAGCTGGCCACCTCGCGCTATTCGGCCCACCACTACCCGCACCCCGAGGCGTTCGCGCGCGAGGTTGCGCGTGTCCTCGTGCGGGGCGGGCAGCTCCTGTTGAGCGACACGGTGTCGCCGCCGGACCGCGCGCTCGACGCCTGGATCAACGAGGTCGAGCTGTGGCGCGACCCCAGCCACGTCCGCGATCACAGCGTCGCCGAATGGCACCGCTACCTGGGCGAGGCCGGCCTGCGGGTCGAGACGCTCGTCGAGTGGCGGCTAACGCTCGACTTCGAGGACTGGCTGAAGCGTATGCAGACGCCGGCGGACCGCGCGGACCGGATCCGCGCCATGTTCGAGGGCGCGTCGCCCGCGCACCGCTCCGCGTTCGAGCTCGCCCGGACGTCGTTCGCGCTCCACGCCGCCCTGATCCGGGCGGTCAAGCCCTAAGCCGCGTTCGGCCGGAAGTCCTCGTACATGGCGTGCAGGGAGGCGACCATCACGGGTCGCACCAACTGCACGAGCGCAGCCATCAGGTACGGCAGCGCGACGTCGAAGAGCTGCGCCGTCGCCGGGCCCTCGCGCGTCGCGTAGATCCAGAGCGCGCCGATCGCGACCAGCAGCGGCACGCCGATGCCGGCCGTCGCCGAGACGAACGTGGCCGCCGAGAGCGCGAACTGGCTGCGGGCGAGCCGGAAGCCCTCGATCGCCGCGCGGGTGGGGTGCAGGTCGCTGTGGACAGCCATGTACGGCGCGAAGAGGGTGTGCAGGTGGACGACGACGCCGACCACGACGACCAGCGCCCACGCGGCGACGACCAGGCCGACCGGCCGACCGGCCGTGAGCGTCCCGGCGAGGTAGATCGCCGGACCCATGATCGACCAGTAGAAGACGGTCGTGTGGGCGTTGGTCAGGATGTAGCGCGGCAGGTAACCGATCGCGCGGCGGATCACCGTCGCCGGGCCGATCGTCTCGCCCCGCACGGAGGCCTCGACGGCGACCATCAAGCTCAGGCCGCCGCCGATCACCGTGATCGAGCTCAGCACGAACGTGGTCGGGCCCAGCCAGGGCGCCTGCGGGAACCCCACGCTGAGCGCGAGCGCCAGCCCGACCGGCAGGCAGAAGAGCACGGTCAGGAACCCGAAGAGCTGGCGCCGCATCTGGCAGCGCCGCACGCCGGCCCGGCTGTACGCCAGCCCGGCCCGCCAGGCCATGGCCGCTGTCATGCCGCCGACATTCTAGCGGCGCAGCGGCCGACCTCTCCGTGAAAGTCTCGTTTGGACTCAGCCGCCGATCTGGGACATGGAGCGTGAGGCGCGCTGGAAAGCGGGGCCCTCGTTGATCTTGTGCTTCAGCTCCTTGTGTGCGACGGCGCGCTGGATCACCTCGGCGAGCTCGGCATCGGTCGCACCGGCGCGCAGCGGTCCACGCAGGTCCCACTCGTCGATCGAGAAGAGGCAGGTGCGGATCTGGCCGTCGGCGGTCAGCCGCAGCCGGTCGCACGTCGCGCAAAACGGCTCCGACACCGGGTTGATGAAGCCGACCTCGCCGATGCCGTCGGCGAACCGATACACGCGCGAGGTCGAGCTCGGATCCACCTGCACCGGCACGAGCGGCTTCCAGCCGTCGATCATCTCGAAGATCTCCCGCCCGGCCAGCACCTGCTCCCGCCGCCAGTTGCCGTCGGCGTCCAGCGGCATGAACTCGATGAAGCGGACCACGTACCCCTTCCGCCGCGAGAGCTCGGCGAACGGGATCACCTCTTCCTCGGTGAACCCGCGTATGGCCACCGCGTTCACCTTGATCGGGCGGATCGACGGGTGCCGCTCGAGCTCCTCGAGCCCCGCGAGCACCTTCTCCAGGCAATCGCGCCGGGTGATCCGATGGAACTTCTCGCGCACGAGCGAGTCGAGCGACACGTTGATGCGCGTCAAGCCAGCCTCGGCCAGCTCGCCGGCCATCTCCTTCAACCGGAACCCGTTGGTCGTGAGGCTGACGCTCTCGAGCCCCTCGCCGAGCAGCGGCCGCAACATCCGGATAAGCTTCGGTAGGTCGGCGCGGACGGTCGGCTCGCCGCCGGTCAGCCGGATGTTCTTGATCCCCATCTGCACGAAGAGTCCCGCGAGCCGCGCGATCTCCTCGTAGGTCAGGATCTTCTCCTTGTGCAGCCAGGTCATGCCCTCCTCGGGCATGCAGTAAACGCAGCGGAAATTGCAGCGATCGGTAACCGAGATCCGCAGGTCGCCCATCTGGCGCCCAAAGGAGTCGGTCAGCCGGGTGGGGACCGAAGACGTGACCGTCATGCACGGCTATTCTAGACGGGCGAGGATTCGAAGACGATGGAAACACCAACAGCTAAGCGGGCGATGTGCATCGTCGCCCACGCCGACGACATCGAGTTCTCATCAGCCGGGACTGTCGCCAAGTGGGTCAAGCAGGGTTGGGAGGTCATCTACGTCATCTGCACCGACAGCTCGAAGGGCTCCGAGGACCCCGACATGACGCCGCGGGAGCTCGCCAAGCTCCGGATGGAGGAGCAGCGCGCCGCCGCGGCCGTCGTCGGCGTCCAGGAGGTCGTCTTCCTCGGCCGCACCGACGGCGAGCTGGCCGACGACCAGGACCTGCGCCGCGACCTCGTCCGCCTCATCCGCAAGTGGAAGCCGGAGCGGGTCATCTGTGGCGACCCCAGCATGCGCTACGCGCCCGACGGCTACGTCAACCACCCCGACCACATCGCCGCCGCGGACGCCGCGCTCGCGGCGGTCTACCCGTTCGCGCGCAACCGTCCGACCTTCCCGGAGCTGCTCGCCGAAGGCCTCGAGCCGCACAAGGTCGCTGAGGTCTACATGTGGGGATGGCGCGACCCCAACTACTGGGAAGACATCGAGGAGACCTTCGAGCTCAAGCTGAAGGCGCTGCGCGAGCACAAGAGCCAGCTCGGCGACTGGGACCCGGAGGAGATGATGCGCGAGTGGGCGCGCCGCTCCGGCGCCGGCCAGCTCCTCGAGTACGCGGAGAGTTACCGACGGCTGAAGCTGGGTTGATCCCCGCCCAACGGGGCGGGGATCGCGGCCCACCACGTGGGGGCGTGTCCGCGTTCCTCGACCTCGTCGACCGGGTCCAGGCCTGCCGGCGCTGCCCGGCGATGGAGGGCCGCCGCCGCGTGCTTTCGACCGCGAACGGTCCGCTCGACGCCCGCGTCCTGTTCGTCGCCGAGGCGCCCGGTCGGCTCGGCGGCGACCGCACGGGGGTTCCGCTCACCTCCGACCAGACCGGCCGCAACTTCGCCCGCTTGCTCGCCGAGGCCGGCCTAAGCCGCGAGGCGGTCTTCGTCACCAACGCCGTCCTCTGCAACCCACGCTCGGCGCGCGGCAACAACCGACCGCCCACACGGCGCGAGCAGCGGAATTGCGCCGAACACCTGGCGGCCGTGCTGGAGCTCGTCCGAGCCCCAGTGGTCGCGACGCTGGGCACGATCGCTCTCCGCGCGCTGACCGACCTGAGCCTCCGCGAAGTCGTCGCCCGTCGCTTGCCGTGGCGGGGCCGCGTCCTCTTTCCCCTCTACCACCCCGGCCCGCGCGCGCAGATCCACCGCCCGTTCGCTCAGCAGCAGGCGGATTTCCGTGCGCTCCGCGATACAATCGCCGGCCTGCGATGGGCATAAAGGGCATCGGCTACCTCCACCTGCTCGTCGAGGACTGGCCGATGGCGCTCCAGTTCTACCGCGACGTCGTCGGGCTGCCGGTCGACCAGCTCTTCGAGCTGGACCAGTGGGTTTCGTTCGACACGCCGGGCGCCAAGCTGGTGATCTACGGCGGCGGCGTCAGTCACCTGCCGGCCAAGGGCGCCGACAAGAACGCGTTCGTGCCCAACGTCGAGTGCGAAGACATCGAGGCGACGGTCGCCGAGCTCGAGGCGCGCGGCGTCCCGTTCGTCGCGCCGGTGACAGACAACGGCGAGGGCTACAAGCTCGCGACGTTCGTCGACCCGGAGGGCAACCGCCTGCAGCTCTTCGAGTGGGTGGTCAGGGACGAGTAGATATATAGATGATAGTCAATATATAATAGCAGGCGAGAGGTAGTCCATGACCAGTGAAGTGAGGAACGTCATCATCCTCGGGTCCGGCCCGGCCGGCCTGACCGCCGCCATCTACTCGGCGCGCGCCGCGCTCAAGCCGCTGGTCGTCGCCGGTGCCGCCTCGGGCGGTCAGCTCATGCTGACCTCCGAGGTCGAGAACTACCCGGGCTTCCCTGACGGCGTGATGGGCCCCGAGCTGATGGCGAAGTTCCGCGAGCAGGCCGAGCGCTTCGGCGCCGAGATCGTCGACGAGGATGCCACGTCGGTCGACTTCTCGCGGCGACCGTACACGGTTTCGACCGACCGCGAGAGCTGGCAAACACACGCCGTCATCATCGCGACCGGCGCCTCGGCCATCTGGCTCGGCCTGCCGTCCGAGGAGCGGCTGCGGGGACGCGGCGTCTCGACCTGCGCCACCTGCGACGGCTTCTTCTTCCGCGGCAAGGAGATCGCGGTGGTCGGGGGCGGCGACACCGCGCTCGAGGAGGCGACCTTCCTTACGCGCTTCGCCAGTAAGGTGACGCTTATCCACCGACGCGACCAGCTCCGCGCCTCGAAGATCATGCAGGAGCGCGCCTTCAAAGACCCGAAGATCAGCTTCATCTGGAACTCGACGGTCGAGGAGGTGCTCGGCAAGGACAGCGTCGAGGGCTTGAAGCTGCGCAACGTCAAGACCGGCGAGGTCACCGAGTTCAAGACCGAGGGGCTCTTCGTCGCGATCGGCTACCAGCCGAACACGGAGATCCTCAAGGGCAAGATCGACCTGAACGAGCGCGGCTACGTCGTGCCGCTGCCCGGCACCGAGACGCAGACGCGCGTGGAGGGGGTCTTCGTGGCTGGCGACGTCGAGGACTTCCATTACCGCCAGGCGGTCACCGCCGCCGGAGCGGGCTGCAAAGCCGCGCTGGACGCGGAGCGGTACCTCGCCTCGATCGGCGTCGAGCCCACGCGCGTTTCTGCGGAGTCGAACTGGTAGCCTAAACTAGGTCCCGGCCTGCCCCTGGCAGGGCGCGGTGTGTTTCGCAAGAGCACACCGGGGACAGAACACTCCTGGGAGAGAGGGACCTGATGCCTGCACGTCTATTCCGACGCCGTCGCTTCCTCGCCGGGCTCGGGGCGCTCGGCGCCGCAGGGCTGCTGGCCGCCTGTGGCGGCTCGTCGGCGCCCGCCGCGGCGCCGACCACCGCGTCGACGGGCAGCGGCGCAGCGCCCCCGAGCGCACCCAGCGCGGCGCCGACGACCGCGCCAGCCGCCGGCGGGGCCCAGCCCACGACCGCGCCAGCGGGCGGGGCCGCGACCGCGCCGGCCGCGGCCGCCGCGACGACCCCCGCCGCTGCCAAGCCCGCCACGGGCGGCGCCGCGCCGACGCCGCTCCGGCTGCACGTCCGTCTTGGCGCTGAAGAGGACCTGTGGTCCCAGTGGTTGCCCAAGTGGGAGCAGGAGAACAACGCCAAGGTCGAGCTGGTCCAGTCGCCGGGCGGCGAGCACGTGCAGAAGATGCAGACGCTGATCGCCGGCGGTCAGCTCGGCGACGTCGTCCACAACTTCACCGGCGACTCGAGCTTCCAGCTCTTCTTCGCTAGCGGTGTGACCATCCCTCTCGACAAGTTCATCGCCGACGAGAAGTACGACCTCAACCAGTTTTACCCGTTCACCATCGCCATCACGAAGCTCGACGGCAAGGTCGGCGGCCTGCCGTTCAAGGGCCACCCAAGCCGCGTCGGCATCTTCTACAACCGCACGCTGCTCGAAGCGGCGGGTGCGAAAGTCCCGACGAACGACTCGACCTACGACGACCTGATCGAGGCGGCGAAGAAGGCGCATAAGCCAGACGCCCAGCAGTACGGCTGGTCGAACCCGGGCCTCGACTCCGAGTGGTACATCCTGATGTCCCGCTTCGGCGGCTCGAAGGACATTTACTCGAAGGACGGCACGAAGTCGCAGTTGAACGACCCCGAGGTGCAGGCCGGCTGGACCTGGACCTACGAGATGTTCAACAAGCACAAGGTCGGCATCAGCCCGTTTTCGACGAATCCGGACATCAACCAACTCTTCACGACCGGCAAGATCGCGCTGCTGCGCGCCAACGTCGGCACCAAGGCCGCCTTCGCGCAGATCAAGGACTTCAAGTGGGGCATGTCGGTCGCGCCGAAGGGCCCCAAGGGCCAGCGCGGCTCGCTGTCGCAGGCGGACGTGATGGGCGCCACCAAGTTCTCCAAGACGCCGGACGTCGCCTGGAAGCTGGTCAAGGGCCTCTGTTCCAAGGAAGCCGGCATCATCCTCGGCAAGCAGCAGGGCGGCTCGAAGTCCGCCACGCCGGGTGGGCGACCGGACGTCTACGAATCGCCCGATCTGCTGAACTTGCCGTTCCCCGAGGACGTGCAGAAGAACACGATGTTCGCGATGCAGAACGCCGAGCCGTTCACGCAGCCCGCCAACTACCGAGGGCCGGAGATCCAGCGGGCGATCGACCCGCTCTACCAGGAGCTCATCCTGGACAAGAGCAAGGCCGACAAGGCGTTCTACGACCGGCTGCACCAGGCGGTCCAAGATATCCTCGATAAGCCGAAGCCCTAGCGTCGCCGTTCGCGCCGGCGCGAACCCTCTGCGCCGGCGCGAGGCGATCGAGGGGCTCCTCTACATCTCGCCCTGGTTCGTGGGCTTCCTCGTCTTCAACTTCGGCCCTCTGCTCTACTCGTTCTTCCTCTCGCTGACGAAGTACTCGATCGTGCGCGAGCCCGTCTTCCAGGGCCTCGACAACTACGTGCAGATCTTCACGCGCGACCGGCTCTTCTGGGTCGCGATCGAGAAGACTGGCTACTACGCCGTCGTGACGGTCGTGGTGGGTCTCACCTGCTCGCTGTTGCTCGCGCTCCTGCTCGACCAGAAGCTGCTCGGCACGAGCCTGCTCCGCACGTTCTTCTTCATGCCGACGCTGACGCCGGTCGTCGCCTCGGTGTTGATCTGGGGCTGGATCTTCCAGCCCGACCTCGGCGTCCTGAACTTCCTCCTCCGGTCGCTGGGCCTCCCAGGCCCGGGCTGGCTGCAGTCCGTCGAGTGGGCGATGCCAGCGCTGCTGGTAGTCGCGCTCTGGGGCTCCGTCGGCGGCAGCCGGATGGTCATCTTCATCGCCGGGCTGCAGGGCATCCCGCACGAGCTCTACGAGGCAGCGCACATCGACGGCGCCGGCCTCTGGACTCGCTTCCGCCACGTCACGATCCCGCTGCTCACGCCGACCATCTTCTTCAACCTCGTGCTCGGCATCATCGCTTCGCTCTCGGTCTTCCAGCTCGCCTTCGTCGGCACCAAGGGCGGTCCCGCGAACGCGACGTACTTCTACGTGCTGCACATCTACTACCGCGGCTTCGCCGACTCCGAGATGGGCTACGCCGCGGCGCTGGCCTGGATCTTCTTCGCGATCATCATGGCGTTCACCGGCATCCAGTTCTGGCTGCAGAAGCGCTGGGTCCACTACGAGGGCGCGCCGCGTTGAGCGCGCGCGTGGTGCGGCGCGCCGCGCTCTACGCCGTCGCGGCGGTCCTCGTCGCCATCTTCATGGGCCCGTTTCTCTGGTCGCTCGGTTCGTCGTTGAAGACAGCGCGCGAGATGACGTTCTACCCGCCGACGCTGCTGCCGGCCGCGCCCCGCTTCCAGAACTACGCGGACGTTTTCGGCAACCCGAAGGTGCCGATGGCGCTCTTCGCGTTGAACTCAATCCAGGTCGCTCTCCTGTCGGTCGTGGGGCAGGTCCTGTCGGCGACCGTGGTCGCGTACGGCTTCAGCCGCTTCCGCTTTCCGTACCGCAACGTGCTGTTCGTGCTGCTGCTCAGCACGCTCGTCATGCCGCGCGAGGTGCTGCTGATCCCGAACTTCCTGCTGTTCCGCTACCTCGGCCTGTTCAACACGCTGACGCCGCTCTGGCTGCCCTCGTTCTTCGGCGGCGCGTTCAACGTGTTCCTCCTGCGTCAATTCCTGATGACGCTGCCACCCGATCTCGACGAGGCGGCCAAGATCGACGGCGCCAACTCCTGGACGATCCTCTGGCGCATCCTCGTCCCGCTCTGCCAGCCGGCGATCGCGACCGTCGCGATCTTCACGTTCCTGAACCACTGGAACGAGTTCCTGGAGCCGCTCGTCTACCTCTCGAGCACCGACAAGTTCACCCTCGCGCTCGGGCTGCGCTTCTTCCAGACCCAGCCGAACGACGCCCAGGAGCCGCGCGACCAGCTCCTGATGGCCGCCAGCCTGACCATGACCGCACCGGTGCTGCTGCTCTTCTTCGCCTGCCAGCGCTATTTCATCCGCGGGATCGTCATGAGTGGGATCAAAGGGTGACTTTCTCTCCCGAGGGAGCGTGCACCCGTTTAGCCGATAGAATCGGTGCAGATGGACGCGTTGATCGAGAGGCATCGCGGCGAGATCGTGCGGATCGCCCGCACCCACGGGGCCGACCGCGTGCGTGTCTTCGGCTCGATGGCACTCGGCTGTTCCCACGAGGACAGCGACGTGGATCTACTGGTCGACTTGCAGCCCGGACGATCGCTCCTTGACTTGATCGCGATCAAGCAGGACCTCGAAGATCTCCTCGGCTGCCGGGTCGACGTTCTGACCGAGCCGGCGGTCAGTCGGTACGTCCGAGATGAGGTATTACGCGCAGCCATCCCGTTATGAACCGGGACGGCCTCTGCCCGGGCCACATTCGGGACGCCATCGACCGCATCGAACAGCACGAGTCAGTCGGCCGAGAGTTGTTCCTGCGGCTGCTCGACGAGCTTCAGTCCGGGACGTAGGCGATCGCGTCGAAGGAGACCGGCGAGCGTGCTCCCTGGACCAGGACCAACGAGCGCACCGGCCGGGGCTCGGGGATGTACTCCGCGTACACCTCGTTGATCGCCGCGAAGTCGTCCATGCTGCGGATGTAGAGCGTCACCTTCAGCAGGTGCTGGAGCCCGGAGCCGCCCTCCTCGAGGATCGCCTTCACGTTCTCGAGCGCGTTGCGGGCGGCGGCCTTGACGTCCCCTTCCGGCGCTGGGCCGAGCTTCGGGTTGGAGGTCGGCACAGACGCGGTGAAGATCAGCTTGTCCCAGCGGATGCCCTGGTTGTAAGGGCCAATCGGTGCGGCGGCTTTGTCGGTCTTGATCGGCTGCTTCTCGCTCATGGCCTCACCACGATCTTCAGAGTCTCGTCCTTCGCCGTCTCGAGCCGCTCCAGCCCACCGGCGACGGCTTCCTCCAGCGGGATGCGGTGGGAAATGATCCGCTCGGCGTCGACACGCCCATCGCCGAGCATGCGCACGGCGGAACGGAAGTCCTCGTCGTAGACGTGCGACAGCGAGCCGATCACTTCGATCTCCGGCGCGACGATCGTCTCGGTCACGTTCACCGGCGCCGGCGTCGAATTCAGGCCGACCACGACCACCCGGCCGCCGCGCCGGACCAGCGACGCCGCGAACGCCCACGTCCCCGGCCCACCGGCGCTCTCGACCACGACGTCCGGTCCCACGCCGCCGGTCAGGTCGCGCAGCCGCTCGGCCGTGTCGCCGTCGCCCGGGTCGAGGACCGCGGCCGCGCCGAGCCCGGCGGCCAGCCGCTTGCGGGCGTTCGCTCGCTCGACGACGAACACCGCCAGCGCCCCGGCCGCCCGCGCCGCCTGCAGCGCCAGCAAGCCGACCGCGCCGGCGCCGACCACGCACACGGTCTCGCCGACGAGCAGCCGGCCGCGCCGCACTGCCCGCACCGCGACCGCGAGCGGCTCGGCCAGCGCCGCCGCCGCGTCGTCCACGCCCGCGGGCACAAGCTCGCACATGCCGGCCGGCACCGCGCAGTACTCGGCCAGCCCGCCGTCGCCGGCCAGCCCGAGCGCGGCCATATGCCGGCACAGGTTCACCTGGTGCCGGCGGCACCAGTAGCAGTCACCGCAGTAGATCAGCACGTCGGGCGCGACGTGGTCCCCGACCTTGAAGCCGGTCACGTTCCGCCCGACCGCGACGACCTCGCCGGCGAACTCGTGACCGAGCACGATCGGCGCTTTCTGCCCGGTCAGCGGGTTCGGCCGCTCGACCGGCACCCAGATCGGCCCGTGGCGGAACTCCTCGAGGTCGGTGCCGCAGATGCCGCAGTAGCCGACCTTGATCACGACGTCGTCGGGGCCAGGCGTCGGGTCGGGCACCGTCTCGACCCGCACGTCGCCACGCCCATGCCAGCGGACCGCGCGCACGAAGCCGAGCATACAATGCCAGCGTGGCCTCCAACGTCGAACGCCGCATCCTGATCGTCGACGACGAGCCGAACCTCGTCGACGCCGTGCGCCTCTACCTCGAGATGGAGGGGTACGTGGTCCTCTCGGCGATGAGCGGCCGGGAGGCGCTCGAGAAGCTGCGCGACCTGCTGCCGGATCTGATCGTGCTCGACGTGATGATGCCGGAGATGGACGGCTTCGAGACGCTGCGGGAGATCCGGAAGATCTCGAACGTGCCGGTGATCATGCTCACCGCGCGTGGTGAGGAGGACGACAAGGTGCGCGGGCTGCGGCTGGGCGCCGACGACTACGTCGCCAAGCCGTTCAGCCAGCGCGAGCTCCTCTCGCGCATCCAGGCCGTCATCCGCCGCGCCGAAGCGCCGCCGCTCGTCGCCAAGACGACAGTCGAGGTCGACGAGGACCTGACGATCGACTTCTCGCGCGCCGAGGTGTTCCTGAAGGGGCAGCGCGTCCAGCTCACCCCGACCGAATACCGGCTGCTGTACCACCTCGCGTCGAACCCCGGCCGCGTGCTGCCGTACGAGACGATCCTCGCCAAGGTCTGGGGCATGGAGTACCGCGAGGAGGAGCATTACGTGCGCCTCTACGTGAACTACCTGCGCCAGAAAATCGAGCCCGACCCGGCGCACCCGAAGTACATCCTCACCGAGCGCGGGCTCGGCTATCGCTTCGTCGACTTCCGCCAGGGAGCCAGGGCGCCGCGGCCGCGGTGAGCGACTCGATCGACGTTCCGGCCTACCTCGAGGCGGCGCTCGCCGGCCTGTCGGACGTGACGCGCGTCGAGCTCGCGCTGGGGGGGCTGCTGGCCGCCGCGCGCGGGCTGCTAGACGCGGAGAGCGCCTACCTGCTCCGCCTCGAAGCCGGTCACCTCGTCCTCACCGCCTCCGACGCTCTGCCGCAGCCGGCCGTCCGCGAGGTAAACGTCGTCGGCGCGGGTCCGGAGGGCCGCGCCGCCGCGACCGGCCGGCTGATCATCGACCGCGCCAGCGGCTCGGCGTTCGTGCCGCGGACCGACCTCGCGCTCGCGGCCAGCCCGATCGTGCGGCGCGGCCAGGTCGTCGGCGTGCTGGTCGCCACGCGCTCGAGCCTCTTCGTACCAAGCGAGGTGCGCTGGCTGCGCATCCTGGGTCAGATCGCCGGCGTGACGATGGAGAACGCCCAGCTCATCCAGAACGAGCGGCGGCGGGCCCGCTACGCCGAGACCGTCGGCGCGCTCGCGACGATCGAGCGGGTCGAGGTCGGCCCCTTCTGCCAGCGGATGGCCGAGGTCATTCGGGACGTGATGAACGCCGACCGAACCGACGTGCTGCTGCACCGCTCGGCGCTGCCCGTCGAGTCGGGTCAATCCATGCCGCCGGGCGCCGAGCGCGACGAGCTCGTGCGGCTCGGCGTGGCCGGCGAGGCGGCCGACGACGACCTTGTCACACTCGACCTGTCGAGCGGTGGGGCGCTCGCCGCCGCCTACGCCGCTGGCGTCCCGTACAGACGCGCGGACGTGCTCAACAACCCGAAAGCGCCGGCGCTGTTCCGGCAGCTCGGCATGCGGTCGGTCCTGGCCGTGCCGATTCCGGGCGACGTGCTGCCGCAAGGGCTGCTGGTCGTCTCCAGCCACCGGCCGTCGGCGTTCGTGGACGACGACGCGTCGTTCGTGCGGCTGGTCGCCGAGCGCGTCGGCTTGCTGCTGCGGCACGCGCAGATCGAGCGCGACCAGGCGCGCACCGCCGCGCGCCAGGAGTTCCTGACGGTCGTGTCGCACGAGCTCAAGACGCCGGTCGCGGTCATCAAGGCGTACGGCGAGGTGCTGGCGCGGCGCGGCGAGCTCGCCGGGTGGCCGCCGCAGGAGCGCCGCATCGTCCAGCGCATCCGCGAGCAGGCCGACCGGATGCTGGCGATGATCGAGCAGCTCCTCGACCTCCGACGCATCGAGTCTGGCCTCCTCTCGCTCGAGCTGGGCCGGTTCGACCTCGCCGCGATGGTGCGCCGATCGGCCGAGGCGATCCAGGCGACCACCGACCGCCACCGCCTATCGGTCGACGCCCCCGCCGAGCTGTCGATCCGGGCGGATCGCCGGCGCGTCGAGGAGGTGATCACGAACCTGCTCGAGAACGCCGTCAAGTACTCGCCCGGTGGCGGCCGCATCGCGGTGACGCTGGGCGCCGAGGATGGGAACGCCCACCTGGCCATCGCGGACGAGGGCGTCGGCATCCCGCGCCAAGAGCTGGATCGCATCTTCGCGCGCTTCTACCAGGTCGGCGCGGGCACCTACGACAAAGGCCACCTCGGCCTGGGCCTCGGCCTCTACATCGCACGCGAGATCGTCGAGAGCCACGGCGGCCGAATCTGGGCCGAGTCAGCGCCGAACCGAGGGGCCACGTTCCACGTCCTCTTGCCCCTGGATGGCCCTCCCGATTGAGCTAGTCCGGGAACAGCTCCGGTCCCTTGTCCTTGTGGGCGGCGATGAAGGCGCGGATACGGGCGCCGTCGAAGTCGTTGAAGCCGTCCATCCAGCGCCAGGCCGTCAGCGTGATCCGGTACGGCACGCTTTTGTCCGGTCTGGGCGTCAGGATGACCTTCGATTTGTACTCGCTCGCGACGGACTTGAGCTGGCTGACCAGGTCGGAGCAGCCGTCCGGGCAGTTGTAGGCGATGACGACGCCGCCATGCTCCATGCTGTGGACCCACGCCTCGTCAGGCACCTGCTGGTCGTAGATGCCCCAGGCGGCCGGGTCGGGCCAGTGGGGACCCGAGGTCGGCGGGTTCGTGGAGTACGGCGCATGCGGCTGGCCCGGGTTGACGTGGTCGCGGCTCTGCTCGGGGTATTGCGTGCCCTGGGCGGCCGCGGTGCTGGACGACCCGAGCAGCGGCCCGGCGGCCAGCAGGCCGGCGGCGATCACAAGCACGGCGATCACGCCGTAGATCAGGTACTTCTGCGTGCGCGCGCGGCGAGCGGCCGCTGCCTGGCGCTGCCGCTCGGCCTCGCGCCGCTGCTGGCGCTGCTCGCGCCGCGTTGGTCTCGTCTCGGTAGCCATCGGTCCTTCCCTCTCTGGCGGCGCTAATCGCCGAAGTCGTGTTCGCCGGTGTGGCTGTTGTGGACGCAGAGACGCGTGTTGCCGCGCGCGTCCCGTTCGGAGTAGACAGCCGGTCTTGGGGCTGACCCAGGGGCGACGCGCAGCTCGCTCGGCACGACGCGGCGCGACTTGCGGCACCAGATCGTGCGCGGCCAGACGCGCGGCACGAGCTCGAACCCTTCCTCCTCGCGCAGCCGCCGCGCCAGGTCGTTCGCGACCGCTTGCACACGCAGCACCTCGCTGCCATCGGTGCGAACGAGGATGCTGCCGTCCTCCTCGTCCACCGCCTGGACGTCGCCGAACGGCTTGATGATCTCGAGCTCGACCTCGAGTGGCAGGGTGGGGAACCGGGCGCGCAGCGCGGCGACGAGCGCGTTGGCGTGCTCGGTGGCGGCGTGGCGCCGCTTCAGGCGCTCGGCGGGGCTAAGCAGCGGGCTCACGGAGTGGTCGCGGCACCCAGGTCGTCGAGAATCGTCCGGGCGGCGAGCTCGTCGGCCTTGGCCACCACGAGCTCGCAGCTAAACGGAAGCGGCGGCGCGCCGTACAGGCTGCCCGCGACGTCGCGGTTCCGCACCATCACCGGGATGCCGACGCGCTGCAGCACTTCCTGCCACATCCCGGCGACGGTGGGGTTCGGGGCACGCGCCACTACGACCGACCCGTCCTGGTCCATCGGTCAAAGATACGGGCCGGTCGAGTTGAGCGTCAATCGCTGAGCAGCTTCCCGCCGTGCGCGAAGTTTTCGCGCGACTTCTCGTGGAAGATCACGTGGGTGGCCTCGGGCGTCGTGTTCAGGTGGGTCACGATCGCGTCGGTTATGGCCTTGGCGGCGGCGCGCTTCTGCTCGACGGTGCGGCCCTCGATCATCTCGACGATCACATACGGCATCGGGGGAGCCCCTCCTGTGTGGTAATTGGCGGCTAGAATTCTCGCCGATATGACAGACACGATCCGCGACTTGATCCAAGGGGAATCGGAAACGCCCGACGGCGAGCGCGAGGCGCCGCGGTTCTTCATCGACACGAGCTGGTACGAGCAGAACGGCCGGTCGTTCAAGGCGATGGCGCAGGGGCGTTTCTGCTCGGCGTGCCAGGCGAAGCTCGGCACGGTGACCGAGGAGCGCGTGCCCACGGTCGACAAGAAGACCAACCGCGTCGTCTACGAGGTGCGCCAGGTCCAGTACGGGGACCAGCCGATGGCGGTGATCCGCGCCGACTGCTCCAAGCAGCGCAACTACATCACACCCGACACGCCAGTGCTGGAGGCGATCTTCCGGGTGTTCCTTGCGAACGGCAACCAGCCGGCGACGATCGAGCGGCTGCGCGAGCAGCTCGGCGACTGGATCTCGCTGCGCGACCGGCCGCACAATTACGCGCCCGAGCTGATCGAGCGGCTGATCCGCAACGACAAGCGCTACGGGCTGCGCGAGTTCACCCTCGCCGAGCCGTAGCAGCGCCATGGCGACCATCCGCGTCGAGCAGGGCGACATCACGCGGCAGACGACCGACGCCATCGTCAACGCCGCCAACAACTCGCTCCTCGGCGGGGGCGGCGTCGACGGCGCGATCCATCGCGCGGCTGGCCCGGAGCTGCTCGCCGAGTGCCGGACGCTCGGGGGCTGCGCGACCGGCGACGCGAAGGCCACGAGGGGCTACCGCCTGCCAGCCAGGTGGGTCATCCACACGGTCGGCCCGGTCTGGCAGGGAGGTGGCGACCGCGAGGACGAGCTGCTGGCCAGCTGCTACCGCCGCTCGCTCGAGGTCGCCCAACAGCTCGGCGCGCGCTCCATCGCGTTCCCGTCGATCAGCACGGGCGTGTACGGCTTCCCGATCGAGCGTGCCGCGCCGATCGCGCTGCGCGAGGTGAGGGCGTTCCTCGACGTCCACCCGGACACGATCGACGAGGTTGTGTTCGTCTGCTTCGGACAGCCGGCCTACGACACGTACATCCGCGCACGCGAGCAGCTCGGCATCTGACCAAGCTCCCACCGTTCGCCTGACCTCCGGGCTATTCAAGGCACGGCCCGGGGGCGCGTAGATTCCGCCGCTGGCGGAGGTGGCTGCATGGTGGTGTGCGCGAGCTGCGGGAGTCGGATGGGTGAGGGGGCGCGCTTTTGCGCGCAGTGCGGCGTGCCGAGGCCAGTGGCCGTGGAGACCGCCGCCCCCACGCCCCGCGCGAACAGCCTCCTCGCGCGCACAGCGCCGCGGACGTCCGAGGCCGAGCCGAGCTGGGCCGCGGCGACGGAGCCGCCGGCGCCTGCTCACCCGACGGCGGGCCTGGTCGGTCGCCGCACCCGGCCCGCGCGGCGGCCAGGTGAACCAGCGTCGGACGCCCATCCGTCTACCCCGTTCAGCCCTCTGCTGAGCGTCGACCCGGCCCCGCCGCCGCGGCCCGCCGGCGGCGGCTGGACGCTGCTCCGCCGTGGAGGGCTCCGATGACCCCTCCTCGTGCGCGCACCGCGGTGCACGAGGTCGTCGAGCGCGAGCCCCGCTCAGCGCTCGCGCTCGAGCTGAGCCGAACGCATGCGCGCGCCTTCCTCCTCGAACGGGTCGACGGGCGCCCTCGGCTCGTCGCCAGCGGCGAAGCACTTGCGACTGCGCTCGGCCCCGCCGCGGACGCGGCGACCGCGGCGCGCGCGGCGATCGGGCAGGTGGAAGCGGCCGTCGGTCGGCGACTCTTCGCCCAGGGTGGCGTGCTGCGCCCGCGCGGCGCGGACGGTGTTGGCGTGGACGTCGCGTCGCTGGTCGTCGAGCAGCCACTGGCGGCACGGTGCATCTCGTGCGGCGACCGCGTGGCGGCGGCCGCCGGCGGGCGCGTGCTCGCCTCGCTGGACGCCACAGATGAGCCGATCGAGCTCAAGGGCGCCACGGATCCAACTGCGCTCGCCCAGGCGCTCCGCGCTGCGGCCCCCGTCGCCGGGCGCACGCTGCTCGATGCGCTGCTGCTCGTCGGCCCGTTCGACGCGGAGCTTGTCGCAAAGCTCGGGCGCGCGATCGAGATCGCCGCCCCGGCCGGCCCCGCCGAGGCGCCCGTCGTCGTGTGGGCGGGCGAGGCGGCCGGCGCCGAGGCGGCGAAGGCGGCCCTGAACGGCCGCGCCGACGTGCGGGTGGCCGCGCCGCTGGTGCCGCGGAACGACCTGGAGCAGCTCGAGCCAGCGCGCGACGAGCTCGTCGCCGTCTGGCGGGAGCGGCTGGAGCGTGTGCTCCCGGGTGCCGAGACCGTCGCGCGCTGGTCCGCCGACGGGGCGATGCCGCGGCGGCGCGCCGAGGAGCTGGCCGTCGGCTACCTTGCCTCGGCTCGCCACGCACCGATCTGGCTCGCCCGCCCAACCGCCGAGGGCGCCGACCTGCTCCACGCCACGCCTGGCTGCCCGCGGGACGTGCGCGCGGCGCGCTGCGTCGGCGGCCCGCTACCGCGTCGAGCGCGCCCGTGGAGCTTGACAGGCGACGACCGCCGGCTCAGCGCCACCCAGGCACTGCGGCGCGCCGCGGCCGGGCTCGCCGCCCATCGGCGCCCATCGGCCAATCGCGGCCCCGCCGTCGTCATCGGCTCCGGCGACCTCGCGACGATGCGCGCGGAGGACGCTCTGCGCGCACTGGTCGACGCACTGGAGCCGCGCGGCACGGTGCAGCTCGCGCTCGACGAGCTCGAAGGGCTGAGCGCACTTGGCGGCGTCGCCCACCTCGCTCCTGAGCTCGCCGCCGGCGTCCTCGCCGAGGAGCTGCTCCGGCCACTCGGCGCGCTCGTCGCGCCCGGTTGGCGGGCGCGCGCCGGGCGCGTGGCGTTTCGGTTTCGCTCGGCTGCCGCCGGCGCACCGGCCCACGAGCCAGTCGAGATCGGCGCCGAAGAGGTCCGGCGCGTCAAGCTCGGCGACGGCGAGACCGCCGACGTCTCCGTCGAGCGGCCGGCGTGGTGGGACCCACGCCGGTTCTTCGAACGCCGCGTCCGGCTCGCCGTCGAAGGCGGTCCGGTCGGCCTCGTGCTCGACGGCCGGGTTCGGCCTTGCGCAGGACCACTCTCGCTCGGGCGCGAGGCAATCGAGGACGACGCGGGCGCGCCGCGCTTCCTTGCCGACCTCGCCGCCGCCCGCCCGATCGTCGCCGAGCCGTCGGTCGTGCGCCGCACGCGCTGGCTGCCACCCGGGGCGCGCGTGCTGGTCGGCGCCGGCGACACGGTCGAGGCGGCCGAGATGATCGCGCACCTGCGCGACGGCGCCGAGGCGACCGTCGTTCCGGCCGGCAAGCTGCTGGGGGTATCCGACCCGCGTCCTTACCTCGTGGCGAAGCCCGGCGCGCGCGTCGCGCGAGGCGACCTGCTCGCCAGCCGAATCGTGTTGTTCGGCTTGATCCGACGGGAGGTGCGCGCCCCCGTCGACGGCATCCTCTCGCCGCACCTGGCCGGATACGGCAACCTGGCGATCGTGCCCACGGAGAGCGGCGATGGCGTCGCTGCGCACGTGCCAGGCACGGTGGTCGGCCTGTTGGGCGACGAGGGCGTGGTCGTCGAGACGACCGCCGCGGTGATCTCAGGGGCGCTCGGGTTCGGCCCGGAGGCGCGCGGCCCGCTGCTCGCGCCGGCGGCGCGCATCGACGGCGCGGAGGCGCGCAGTGGGCGGCTGCGCGGCGCGGTCGCGGTGCTCGACGTGCTGGACCGGCCGCAGCTGGACCAACTCCGGGCCGCCGGCGCGGCCGGCGCCGTCGTCGGCTCGGTTCGGGCTGACCTCGCGGACGAGCTGGTGGATGCGCCGCCCGACCTTGCGATCGTCGTCGTCGAGGGCGTCGGCGCGGCGCCCCTGTGCGCCAGGGCACGGGCGGCGCTGGCCGCGCACGCCGGCCAGCTCGCCTGCTTGACGCCGGGCGCCAGCGCCGGCGCTCGCCCCCAGCCCGAGGTGCTGATCCCTGTGCAGAGCGGCTCGCCAGCACGCCTGAGTCCAGACGCGGTGCTAGCGGTCGGGGCGTCGGTGCGGCTGGTCGGTCCGACGACCTGTCTGGGCCGCGTCGCTGGGCTCGGCGGTGCACCGGCGCGGCTGGACGAGGGCATCTGGACGCGCGTGGCTGAGGTCGAGCTCGAGTCGGGTGAGCGGGTGACCGCTCCGCTGGCGAACCTGGAGCTGGTGGGCTGACTCTGCGCTAGGTCAGCTCGCTCCGACCCGCGCTCGCTTCGGCGGCGCGGTCATGAGTCGCGCCGTCGAGTCCTTGGCGAGGTCTACCTCGAACGGCTCGACTTCGCCGCCGTCCGGCTTCTGGAAGACCCGCACGACCGGTCGGTTGATGTCCGGGCTGCCGAGCTTGGCGACCACGCCCTGCCAGCGGTCCAGCGCGCCGCCGACGATCCGCACCGGGTAACCGGTCGGGTAGACCGGCACGATGTGCATGAACACTTGCAGGAGGTCGCCGTTCAGCTGCGCGCCAGCCATCCGCCGCATCAGCGACATCGCGAGCTCGCGCGGCAGCCGGGCGCGGAACGGCCGGTCGGAGCAGAGAGCATCGTACACGTCGGCGATCGCGGTGACCTGGGCGATCAGCATGATCTCTCCCGAGACGTTCCGGTTCAGGTCACCCCAGTCGGTGCCCTTCAGGCCGCGCGGGTAGCCGCCCCCGCCGTGCCATTCGTGGTGCTGGTAGGCAACGTGGTTGGCAAGCGGCTCGAAGTCCGGCACGTTCTGAAGGAAGTCGTAGCCCAGCCGCGTGTGGCGCTTGACCTGCTCGATGTCCGCCGGCGTCGGCGTCCCGGTCTTGCCGTCGGTCGTGTCGCCGGTGAACGCCTGTCCGACGTCGTGGAGCAGGGCCCCGCGACCGAGGCGCCGCAGGTCGGGAGGTTTCAGTCCGACTTCGCGGCCGAGCCGCACCGCGACCGACGCCACCTCGACGGCGTGGGCGAAGGCGAACGAGTCCTGGCCCTTGATCGAGTTGAGGCCGAGCTGGGTCGGCGCGTCGAGCATCTCGTCGACGATCTCGCGCACCGACTCCTGAATCGCGTCCGCGGGGACGCCCTGGCTGATCGTCCTGTGGACCTCGGCCGACCTTGGCAGCGTCGCGGCGGTGCTGGCCAGGTCCGGGCCAAGCACCTGCGTGACGCGCTCGCCGATCACCATCGTGTTCCGCGTCGCCTTGGTCGCCTTGCTGCGCGTCGCGAAGGAGAGCGGGTCGACGACCTCGATGCCCGCGGACTGCTTATCCTCGACGAAGACCGCCGTGTAGCCGCGCGCCTTGATGGCGCTGAGCAGCGACTCGTCGAGCTTGACGCCTGTCTGCGCCAGGACGTCGCCCCGTTCGTTGTAGAGCGCCTGCCCTAGCGGACTGCCGAGCGGGACGTCGTCGATCTGGATGATGCGCACGGCTGGCGCATTCTAGTCATGCGGCGCTTGCCGCGCTCTCCTGAACCTGAGCTCGCAGGCGAGCATATGCGTGGCAGGTCACGGCGGCCAGGACGCCCACTCGTCGACGACCTCGGCGATCGTCGACGGCGAGGTCGCGAGGTACCGCGGCGCCAGGTCGAGCCGGAAGGAGCCGTCGACGGGAACCAGCCGCTCGACGGTGTTGGTATACTCGCCGGCGGCCAAGCGACCGGAGAAAAAAGCGCAGGTGCCTCACCAGTACTACCCGGTCTTCGTCCTGGTCATACTGGCGGCTGGGCTCGTCGGGCTGATCTTGACGCTGCCCGGCCTCATCGGGCCCAGGCGAGTCGTTCCGGCGAAGTTCGTGCCCTACGAGAGCGGCATCAGGCCCGTCGCGCCGGCCCGACAGCGCTTCCACGTACGCTTCTCGATGATCGCGATGCTGTTCATCCTGTTCGACATCGAGGTCGTCTTCTTTTATCCGTGGGCGGTAAACTTCCGGCAATTGCGGGTCTTCGGGCTGATCGAGATGCTCATATTCATCGCGATCCTGCTCGTCGGCTACGTGTACGTGTGGCGTCGAGGAGCGTTCCGATGGGAGTGAAGCGCGAAGAGGTCGCGCTGCGGCCGGTCGACGCGCGCGGCGAGGCTTTGCCGCACGTGGGCCCGGAGGCGAAGTCGGGCGCACCGGGCGTCGTGCTGACGAAGCTTGCCGACTGGGGGCGGTCGCAGTCGCTGTGGCCGATGACGTTCGGCCTCGCCTGCTGCGCGATCGAGATGATGGCGACGAGCGCGTCGCGCTTCGACCTCGCCCGGTTCGGCGCCGAGGTCTACCGCGCCAGCCCGCGCCAGGCTGACCTCATGATCGTGTCCGGCCGGGTGAGCCAGAAGATGGCGCCCGTCGTCCGCCAGCTCTACGACCAGATGCCCGAGCCGAAGTGGGTGATCGCCATGGGCGACTGCGCCTCGTGCGGCGGTATCTTCAACAACTACGCCATCGTCCAGGGTGTGGACAAGATCGTCCCGGTCGACGTCTACGTCCCCGGCTGCCCGCCGCGGCCCGAGGCGCTGATCCACGGGATCATCAAGCTCCAGGAGAAGATCCAGGGGCAGCGGCGGCCGACGTCGGCCGCGAGCGCCGAGGCGTCGTGACGCAGCCCGGACCCGGTGCCCCGCCAGCCGAGCCGGAGGCACCGCCGCCTCCACACCCGATCGTCGCGCGGCTGCGCGAGCGGTTCGGCGAGGAGGCGATCGAGATCGAGGAGATCAACGGGCAGCTCGTGGCCCGCGTCGGCCGTGAGCGGCTGATCGAGGTCGCGACCTTCCTGCGCGACGACAGCGCGCTGCGCTTCGACCACCTGGCCGACGTCACGGCCGTGGACTACCTCATCTACAACCCGGCCGGCGGCCCGCCCGGGGAGGGGCGGCTGCCGCGCTTCGACGTCGTCTACCACCTGTACTCGATCGCGTTGAACCACCGGCTCCGACTTAAGGTCGCGCTCGACGAGGACGACGCGAATGTCCCGAGCCTGACCGGCATCTGGCCGTCGGCGAACTGGGGCGAGCGCGAGACCTACGATATGTACGGCGTTACGTTCGCCGGCCACCCGAACCTCACCCGCATCCTGACCCCGGACGACTGGCAGGGCCACCCCCTCCGCAAGGACTACCCGCTGATCGAGGAAGAGATCGAGTTCACCGAGACGCTGCCGCGACTGAACCTGCCGCTGCGGCCGGTGCACGAGAGGTCGAAGGTCGATGGCTGACACGGTCGCCGCGCGCCCCGGCACGACGCTGGTGGAGGAGGACGGCAAGCTCCTCCTGAACATGGGGCCCCAGCACCCGGCCACGCACGGTGTGCTCCGGCTCGTGCTCGAGCTCGACGGCGAGATCGTCGTCTCGTGCCGCCCGGTCATCGGCTACGTTCACACCGGCATCGAGAAGACGTACGAGAACAAGACGTACCACCAGGACGTCACGATGACGGACCGGATGGACTACCTCTGTCCGTTGTCGAACAACCTGGCTTTCGCGCTCTGCGTCGAGAAGCTTTTCGGGATCGAGGCGCCGCCGCGCGCGCAGGTCGCCCGCGTGATCCTCGCCGAGCTGACGCGGCTGAACTCGCACCTGGTCTGGCTCGGCACCCAGGCGCTTGATCTCGGCGCGATCTCGGTCTTCCTCTACTGCTTCCGCGAGCGCGAGATGCTGCTTGACATCTTCGAGCTCTGCTCGGGCCAGCGGATGATGACCAGCTACATCCGGCCGGGCGGCCTCTACTACGACCTACCGGATGACTTCGCCGAGAAGGTCGAGGAGATCCTGCGGGTCTTCCCACCCAGGATCGACGAGTACGAGGACCTGCTCACCAACAACGAGCTGTGGCGCGACCGCACCATCGGGATCGGCAAGATTGGGCCGGCCGACGCGATCGCCTGGGGGCTCTCCGGCCCGAGCCTGCGCGCCTCGGGTGTGAACTGGGACGTGCGCAAGAGCGAGCCGTACTCGGGCTACGAGAAGTACGAGTTCGACGTGCCGCTCGGGACGAACGGCGACGTTTACGACCGGTACATGTGCCGGATGCGCGAGATGCGCCAGAGCCTGCGGATCATCCGCCAGGCGCTCGACGTGCTGCCGGGCGGCGACTTCGTCGTGCACGACCACAAGATCGCGTTCCCGTCACGCACCGAGCTCGCGACGAGCATGGAAGCGCTCATCCACCACTTCAAGATCGCGACCGAGGGCTACCGGGTGCCGGCGGGAGAAGCGTTCGTGCCGGTCGAGTCACCACGCGGCGAGATGGGCTTCTACATCGTCTCGGACGGCTCCGGGAAGCCGTACAAGGCCCACGTGCGCGCGCCGAGCTTCTACAACTTAGCCGCCATCTCGAAGATGGCCGAAGGGCTGTACGTCGCCGACCTGGTGGCGCTCATCGGCTCGCTCGATCCCGTGCTCGGCGACGTGGACCGCTAATGCCGCTCAGCGAACAAGCGCGCGCCGAGATCCAGGCCGCCATCGCCTACTACCCCCAGCGCCGCACGGCCGTCCTGCCGGCGCTGCGGATCGCACAGCGCGACCAGGGCTTCCTCGGGCCCGAGCAGGTGAACGAAGTCGCCGAGCTGATGGACCTCGACCCGAACGCGGTCCACATGCTCGTGACCTTCTACGACATGCTCTACCGCGAACCGAAGGGCAAGTACGTCCTTGGCGTGTGCAAGAACATCGCCTGCTATCTGCGCGGCGCCGACCAGATCATCGAGCACCTGCAGGATAAGCTGGGCGTCGGCTTGAACGAGACGACGCCGGACGGCATGTTCACCATCCGCGCGTTCGAGTGCCTGGCGTCGTGCGGCACGGCGCCAGCGCTGCTGCTGAACAACGAGGAGTACGTCGAGAACCTGAGCATCGAGAAGGTCGACGCGCTGCTCGAGGCGCTGAAGGCGCGGCCTCCCGAAGCGGCCGGCGAGCACCGCGTCCCCTGGGGCACCAATGACTGAGAGGGCGGTCAAGCAGCCAACCGCGAAGGGCTACGAGAAGGTCCTGACGCGGAACGTGGGTGTTCCGCGCGCCTACGACATCGACGTCTACGAGTCGCGCGGCGGCTACGCCGGCCTGAAGAAGGCGCTCCAGATGAAGCCGGCCGAGCTCGTGGACCTTGTCAAGAACTCGGGGCTACGCGGTCGGGGCGGCGCCGGCTTCGCGACCGGCCTGAAGTGGAGCTTCGTCCCGAACACGCCGCCGCCGCGCTACCTGGTCGTGAACGGCGACGAGTCGGAGCCCGGCACGTTCCACGACCGCGAGCTGCTCGAGAACGACCCGCACCAGCTCGTCGAAGGCGCGATCATCACCTGCTACGCCGTCAACCTGACGGCGGCGTGCTTCTACGTCCGCGGCGAGTTCGCACTCGGCTACCACCGTCTACAACGGGCCGTGAAGCAAGCGTACGAGAGAGGCTACCTCGGCAAGAACATCCTCGGCTCGGGCTACTCGCTCGAGGCGTACCTGATCCAGGGCGCCGGGGCATACATCTGCGGCGAGGAGTCGGCGCTGCTCGAGTCGCTCGAGGGCAACCGACCGATGCCGCGCTCGCGGCCACCGTTCCCGGCGGTCGTCGGCCTCTACGGTCGGCCGACGGTCGTCAACTCCGTCGAGACGATCTGCAACGTCCCGCACATCGTCGAGCGCGGGCTCGAGTGGTACCTGTCGCTGGGCACGCCGCCGCGCAACACGGGCCCGTTCATCTATTGCCTGAGCGGGCAGGTGAACAACCCCGGCAACCACGAGGGACCACTGGGCATCACCGTCGGCGAGCTGGTCAACGACATCGGCGGCGGCGTCTGGGGTGGCCGCAAGATGAAGGCGTTCATCCCGGGCGGCGCCTCCTCGGCCTGGCTGAACGGCGAGTGCTGGGACGTCAAGCTCGACTTCGACACGCTGGGCGGGATGAAGACGATGCTCGGCTCCGGCGCGCAGATCGTGCTGGACGACCAGTGCTGCGTGCCGCACGCGGCGACGCGACTCTCGGAGTTCTACAACCACGAGTCGTGCGGCAAGTGCACGCCGTGCCGCGAGGGCACCCGCTGGATCGTCAAGCTCGCCCACCGCATCCTCGACGGCGAGGCCGACTCGAAGGACGTGGACACGCTCTTCTCGATCGCCGACCGGATCGGCTTCGGCCCACCGAACAAGATGACGCTGTGCGCGCTCGGCGACGCGGCGACGAGCTGCATCACCAGCACGATCCGCCAGTGGCGCGACGAGTGGGAATACCACGCCAAGCACGGCAAATGCCCGACGCCGACCGGTAAGCCGGTCAACCCGATCCTGTAAAGACGGTGCGACTCATGTCTTTCCGAGCGAAGCGAGGAACCTCGGCCGGGCTGGCCACGGCGAGCGCGCGGGGCGAACGCGACGGTCGACATTCCTCGTCGCGCGCGCTCCTCGGAACGGCGGGTGGCGGAGCGGTCCGTGTCCGATAACCTCGTCACGCTGACCATCGACGGCAAGACCGTCCGCGTACCGCGCGGCACGCTGGTCGTCGAAGCCGCCAGGCAGGTCGGCATCACGATCCCGGTCTTCTGCTACCACCACCAGATGAAGCCCTACGGCGCCTGCCGTATGTGCCTCGTCGAGATCACGCCCGGCCCGCCGCTGCCGCAGACCGCCTGCACGTCGCCCGTGGCCGAGGGTATGGTCGTCAAGACCACGTCGCCGATGGCGGTGTCGGCGCAGAAGGCGACCGTCGAGTTCCTGCTGCTGAACCACCCGCTCGACTGCCCGGTCTGCGACCGCGGCGGCGAGTGCCCGCTGCAGGACAATACCTTCGGCTTCGGCGGCGCCGAGAGCCGCTACCTGGAAGAAAAGCGCCATTACGTCAAGCCGCTCGCGCTGTCCGACGAGGTGCTGCTCGACCGGGAGCGCTGCATCTTGTGCTACCGATGCGTGCGCTTCTGCCGCGAGATCGCCGGCGACGAATCGCTGACCGTCATCGAACGCGGGACGGAGAGCCAGATCGGCCTGGCGCCTGGCCGCACGTTCGACTCGCCGTTCTCCGGCAACACGATCGAGATCTGTCCGGTCGGTGCGCTGACCTCGACCCGATACCGGTTCGCGGCGCGGCCCTGGGACATCAAATCGGTCGCGACGATCTGCCCGCACTGTCCGGTCGGCTGCAACGTCCGCGCCGACGTGCGCAACAACGAGATCAAGCGGTTCCTCTCGCGCGAGAACCTCGGCGTGGACGACGGCTGGCTGTGCGACCGCGGGCGGTTCGGCTGTGCGTTCCCGAGCGGGAGCGACCGGATACTCGCGCCGATGGTGCGCAAGAACGGCGAGCTCGTCGAGACGAGCTGGGCCGAGGCGATCGACGCCGTCCAGGCTGGCCTCTCGGCGGTGCTATCGAAGAGCGGCGGCACGTCGATCGCCGGGCTCGCCGGCTGCCAGCTCACCAACGAGGACCTCTTCTACTTCAAGAAGCTGCTGACCGAGGGGCTCAGGAGCCCGAACGTCGACCACACGCTGCGGCCACACCCGGCATCGCCGATCGGCCCGGACGCCGCCAGCGCGACGATCCAGGGGATCGACCGCTCGGACGTCGTCGTGGTCGTCGGCGCCGACCCGATCGTCGACCAGCCGGTGCTCGACTTGCGCCTCAAGAAGGCGGCCAACCGCGGCGCGGCCCTCGTGGTGATCGGGTCGAAGCAGACGGATCTCGTCAAGTACGCTCGGTCGTGGTTGAAGACGGGCGAGGAAGCGATGGCGATCGAGGCGCTGCTGCAGCTCCTGCCCGAGGAGCTCAAGGCCGCGCGGGAGAACCGCCGGAAGGCAGCCGAAGCGGCCGCCGATCGCGCCTTCGCCGACGCCGTCAAGCGCGCGCACGACGCGGCCGTCGCCAAGGCGAAGGAGGCTGGCGAGCCGGAGCCCGCCCCGTACGCGACTCCCGCCGAGGGAGGCGAGCGCTACGGGATCAGCCGCCAGGCGCCGCCGCCGCAGCCCGAGCCCCGCGCCCAGGGCGTCGACCAGCTGATCGCCGCGCTGAGTACGCGGACCGTCGAGGAGCGCGCTGCCGCCGCCGGGCTGACCGCCGACGCGCTCAAGAGCACAGCCCGGATCATCGGCGGTGGCGAGCGGGTCACGATCGTCTACCCGCGCGAACGCGGCGCCGACCGGGCGTTCCTCAACGCCGTGACCAACCTCGGACTGTTGACGGACGCGGTGGACCGCCCCGGCGCCGGCTTGATGCCGCTCGTGCGCGAGACCAACCAGCAAGGCGCGATCGACGTGGGGGTAGCGCCACATGGCGGCGGCATCGCTGGCGCCGAGATGGTCGCGGCCGCGAACGACGGCCGCCTCAAGGCGATGTACGTCGCCGGGCGCTGCCTGGCCGACGAGCCTGGTGCGCTCGAGGCGCTCCGCAAGCTCGAGTTCCTCGTCGTCCAGGACTACCGCTTGACCGAGACGGCCAGGCTCGCCCACGTCGTGCTGCCCGGACTAACGTTCGCCGAGAAGGACGGCAGCTACACCAATCTCGACCGGCGCGTGCAGCGCCTGCGGCAGGCGCTGCAGATCCGCGGCCAGGGGCGGCCCGACTGGCGGATTTTCCGCGACGTGCTGAACGCGCTGGGCGGGGCGAGCTTCGTCGCCGAGGCCGGTGACGTCTTCGCCGAGATCGCGGCGAGCGTGCCGCGCTACGGCGAGCTGACGTTCGGGCGCCTCGGCTTCAAGGGCATCCAGATCCCCTACCAGCCGACCAGCTACCAGGTCCTCGTTTGAACGAGACGCTCTTCCAGGTCATCCTCGCGGCCGTCAAGTCGGTCGTCATCATCGGCTTCCTTCTGACCGCGTTCGCGTATTTGACGCTCTTCGAGCGGAAGGTGCAGGGCCGGATGCAGGTGCGGTACGGGCCGAACCGCGTCGGGCCCTTCGGGCTTCTGCAGCCGCTCGCCGACGGCATCAAGCTCTTCTTCAAGGAAGACGTCAAGCCAATCGGCGCCGACCCGATCGTCTACCTGCTCGCGCCGGCGATCTCGACGATGGTCGCGCTGGTTGCCTTCGCGGTGATCCCGGTCGGGCCAAGCGTGAACATCTTCGGCCGCGAGATCGGGCTGTACCTGTCGGACGCCAACATCGGCATCCTGTACGTCCTGTCGATCGGCTCGCTCGGCGTCTACGGCATCACGCTGGCGGGATGGTCGTCGAACAACAAGTACTCGCTGCTCGGCGGCATCCGCGCGTCGGCCCAGATGATCTCGTACGAGCTCTCGCTCGGGCTGTCGCTGCTCGGCGTCGTCATGATCACAGGCTCGCTCAGCCTGCTCGACATCGTCGCGGCGCAGGCGAGCGTCTGGAACATCTTCTGGCAGCCACTCGGCTTCCTCCTCTACCTGATCGCCGGCGTCGCGGAGACGAACCGCGCTCCGTTCGACCTGCCCGAGGCCGAGACGGAGCTGGTCGCCGGCTACCACACCGAGTACAGCGGCATGAAGTTCGCGCTGTTCTTCATGGCCGAGTACATCAACATGGTCACCGTTTCGTCGATCGCGACGACGATGTTCCTCGGCGGCTACCACGGGCCGTTCAACATCCTCGACGGACCGTGGTGGTTCCTGCTGAAAGTCGGGCTGCTTCTTTTCTTCTACGTCTGGCTTCGCGCGACCCTGCCGCGGCTGCGCTACGACCGGCTGATGAACTTTGGCTGGAAGGTGCTGCTGCCGCTCGCGTTGTTGAACGTCATCCTGACCGCGTTCGGAATCCTCCTGTTCGGAGGGAGCTGATGGCCAACCTCGTCGAAGACGTCGGCGCGCTCGTCAAAGGGCTTGGCACGACGTTTAAGCACCTCTTCCGGCAACCGACGACCGTCCAGTACCCGGAGGTCAAGCGGCCGGTGTCGCCGCGCTTCCGCGGCAGGCACCGGCTGATGCGGTACGAGAACGGGCTCGAGCGCTGCATCGGCTGCTCCCTCTGCGCCGGCGTGTGCCCGGCCAAGGCGATCTACGTCGAGGCCGCCGAGAACACCGACGAGGACCGGCACTCGCCCGGCGAGCGGTACGCGCGGCGGTACGAGATCAACATGATCCGCTGCATCTTCTGCGGCTACTGCCAGGAGGTGTGCCCGACCGAGGCGATCGTGCTCGGCCCGGAGTACGAGCTAGCTGACTACGACCGACCGTCGTTCGTCTATACGAAGCAGATGCTCCTGGTACCGGACCCGCGAGCCGCCGAGCGCCAGGTGGTGGCGGCGCGGTGAGGGAACGCGGAGTGCGAGAGGGCGGCCCTACCTCGGGTGCTGGCGACGTCGTCCCTGGCGCTCGTGACGCCCTCTCTCGGAGGGCGGGGGGGTCACGGGGCGAGGGCCTCTCTTGATCGGCCTCATCTTCTTCGCGATCGTCGCCGTGGTCGCGATCGCGGCCGCCGCCGCGGTGGTCATGCTGCGCAACCCGGTCCACTGCGCGCTGAGTCTCGTGGCGACGCTCGGCTGCGTGGCGCTGCTCTTCTTGAGCCTGAGCGCCGAGTTCCTGGCCGCTGTCCAGGTACTGGTTTACGCCGGCGCGATCATGGTGCTGTTCCTGTTCGTGATCACGCTGCTCAACCCGCTGCGGCCCGAAACGCCCGACCGGCTGCGCAACCAGGGCGTCGTCGCCGGGCTGCTGGCGCTGGTGCTGCTGTTCGAGCTGTGGCTGGTGATCCAGTCAGGCGTGCTGGCTGCGGTGCCGGCCACGCCGCCGCCCGTCGCCGACGTCGGCAACGTCGAGGCGCTCGGCCAGGCGCTCTACTCGGCCTGGTCGGTGCCGTTCGAGATGACCTCAGTGCTGCTGCTCACCGCGATCGTCGGGGCGGTCGTGCTCGGTCGGAGGCAGACGCCGTGATCCAGGTTGCCCCGCTCCCGTACTACCTGATCCTGAGCGGCGTGCTGTTCACGATCGGGGCGATCGGGTTCCTGGTCAAGAAGAACCCGCTGATCATGTTCATGTCGGTCGAGATCATGCTGAACTCGGCCAACCTGGCGTTCGTCGCCTTCTCCCGCTACTTGAACCAGATCGACGGGCAGGTGATCGTGTTCTTCATCATGACGATCGCCGCGGCGGAGGTCGTGGTAGGCCTGGCGATCATCGTCGCGATCTTCCGCTCGCGCGCCACGGTGGACGTGGACGAGGTGAACGCACTTCGTGGGTAACGGCAGCTTGTCATTCAGAGCAGCCCGAGGAATCGCGGCCGCACTGGTCGACCGGGCGCCGGTGGGCGGCCGAGACGGACGAGACTCCTCGTCGCTGGTGCTCGTTGGAATGACAGGGAACGGCTGAGGGATGACGACCACGCTGACGCTCGCGCTGCTCTGCCCGCTGCTCGGCTTCCTCTACTGCGTCCTGGTTGGCTGGCGGCTGCCCCACCGTTACTCCGGCATCGTCGCTTCCGCCGCGGTGGGCCTCTCCTTCGTCTTCGCGGTGCTCGTCTTGGTCGGGTTGTTGGGCGTGCCGGCCGAACAGCGGTTCCAGGACATCGCGCTCGCGCCCTGGATCGACGCGGGCACCTTCCACGCCCCGTTGGGATTCTGGGTCGACCCGCTCTCGACGCTGATGCTCTGCGTCGTTTCCGGCGTCGGGTTCTTGATCCACGTCTACGCGACCGCGTACATGACCGACCACCACGGCCACCTGGACCCGGGCTACAACCGCTTCTTCGCCTTCATGAGTCTGTTCGTCCTGGCGATGCTGGTGCTGGTCCTGGCCGACAACTTCGCGCTGCTGATGGTCGGCTGGGGCGGCGTGGGCGTCTGCTCCTACTTCCTGATAGCGTTCTGGTTCGAGAAGCCCGAGAACGCCAGCGCCGGTGTCAAGGCGTTCGTCACGAACGCGATCGGCGACGTCGGGCTGTTCCTGGCGCTCTTCCTGATCTTCTGGACATTCGGGCGGGTCGACTACGACGGCGTCTTCAAGGCCGTTCAGGCGGGAACCGGCTCGGGCTCGACGACCTGGATCGCGCTGCTGCTGCTCGTCGCCGCGGCCGCGAAGTCGGCACAGATCCCGCTGCACGTCTGGCTCCCGGACGCGATGGCCGGACCGACGCCGGTCTCGGCCCTGATCCACGCCGCGACGATGGTGACCGCCGGCGTCTACCTGATCGCGCGCGCGCACGTCATCTACGAGCACGCGCCGGCGGCGATGGCCGTCGTGGCGGCGATCGGCACGATCACGGCGATTTTCGCCGCGTCGATCGCGCTGGTGCAGCAGAACCTGAAGCGTGTGATCGCCTACTCGACGCTCTCGCAGCTCGGCTACATGTTCGCCGGCGTCGGCGTCGGCGCCTTCTCGGCTGGCATCTTCCACCTGTTCACGCATGCCTTCTTCAAGGCGCTGCTCTTCCTCGGCGCTGGCATCGTGATCCACGAGCTGGCCGGCGAAGAGGACATGCGGGTGATGGGCGGGCTCCGCCGTCGGATGCCGCTCGCCTGGGCGCTGTTCGGCATCGGCGCGCTGGCGAACGTCGGCTTCCCGCTCACTGCGGGTTTTTTCTCCAAAGACGAGATCGTGTCGGCCGCGTTCTCGTCGCCCAATTCGAGCGCGGCGCTCGGCGTGGTCCTGATGATCACGACCGGGCTGACCGGCTTCTACACGTTCCGCGCCGTCTTCCTGACGTTCCACGGCGAGCCCGCCCCGGAGCAGGCGAAGCTGATCGACCCGCACAGCCACGGCCCGTCGAGGGCTATGGTAATCCCGGTCGCGGTCCTCGCAGTCTTCGCGCTGCTGGTGGGCTTCGGCTACGCCGGGGTGGACGGCTTCCTAGAGCCCGTCTTCGCGCGCTGGGGCGGCCACGACGTCCCCGGCCAGGGGCCGCTCGCGCCGATCGCGCTCGTGACGGCGCTGATCGGCATCGTCGGCATCGGCATCGCCTGGCTCTACTACCTGCGCGACCGCACGCTGCCGGAGCGGACGGCGCGCGCGCTGGCGCCCATCCACACGCTGCTGCGCAACGCCTACTATGTGGATGACCTTTACGCCGCGGCGCTGGTCGGCGGCGGCCGGGTGCTGTCGCTCGGGCTCTCAGGGACGGACAACCTCGTCGTCGACGGCGCGGTGAACGGCGTCGCCGGGACCGTGAGGTGGCTCGGCGTCGAGCTCAGCCGCGTGCAGAGCGGGTTCGTCCGCAACTACGCGCTCGCGATCCTGGCCGGCGTGATCATCATCGTCGGCTACATGTCGCGGGCGGGGGCGTAGCTCGATGCTGACCGCGCTAATCGTCATCCCGATCCTGGGCGCGATCGTCGTCTACTCGATGCCGCGCGCCAACGCGGCGAACGTCCGTGTCGTCGCGCTCGCGGCCGCGCTGATCGATCTCGCTCTCGCGGTGATCGTGCGCGCGTCCTTCCAGCCGGTGGCCGACCTCCAGCTCGTCGAGCGCGCCGACTGGGTTCCCGCGCTCGGCATCCAATACTTCCTCGGCGTCGACGGCATCTCACTCTGGATGGTGCTGCTCACCGCGTTCCTGACGCCGCTCGCGATCGGCGCGAGCTGGCCGTGGATGGAGGAGCACGCCAAAGAGTACGGCGCGCTCCTACTGCTGCTCGAGGCGGGCGTGATCGGCGCCTTCGCGGCGGCCGACGTGGTGCTGTTCTTCGTCTTCTGGGAAGTGATGCTGATCCCGATGTACCTGCTGATCGGGGTCCTGGGCGGCGCTCGGCGGGTCTACGCCGCGTTCAAGTTCTTCATCTACACCGCGGTGGGCTCGCTGCTGATGCTGGTCGGCATCATCACGCTCTACGTCAACGCGGCCTCCACCGGCCGGGCGACCTTCGCGATCGGCGACTTGGTGCGCACGCCGCTCAGCGGCGGGGTCGCGACGCTGGTCTTCCTGGCGTTCGCGCTCGCCTTCGCGATCAAGGTGCCGATCTTCCCGCTGCACACGTGGCTGCCCGACGCCTACACGCAGGCGCCGATCACGACGCTCGTGCTGGCGACGATGCTGGTAAAGGTCGGCGCCTACGGCTTCGTGCGCTTCTGCCTACCGCTCTTCCCGGCGACGATGCAGGCGAACGCTGACTGGATCTCGGTCCTCGCCGTGATCGGGATCATCTACGGCGCGCTCTGCGCGATCGCCCAGCGGGACCTCGTGCGGATGCTCGCCTACTCCTCGATCTCCCACCTCGGCTTCATCGTGCTCGGCATCTTCGCGCTGAACACGCAGGGCGTGATGGGCGGCCTCTACCAGATGGTGAGCCACGGCCTCACCGCCGGGATGCTGTTCGTGATCGCCTCGATGCTGCTGCGCCGGACGGGCACGCTCGACATCCCGAGCCTAGGCGGCCTGGCGAGCCGTTACCCGCTCATCACCGCGTACTTCCTGCTGGCGATGTTCGCCGCGGCCGGCGTGCCTGGACTCAGCGGCTTCGTCGGCGAGCTGCTGACGATGATGGGCGCGTTCCAGCCGCACCGCAGCTACGTGGTCGTCGCGGCGTGCGGCGTCGTGCTCGGCGCGATCTACCTCTTCTGGATGTTCCAGCGGGTGATGCACGGTCGGCCGCGGACCGACGTCGTCGCCCAACCGTACGACCTCACGCGGCGCGAGGCCTGGGTGCTGACGCCGCTCGCGATCGCGATCGTGGTGATCGGCGTCCAGCCCGACGTCCTGCTCGGCCGCATCGAGTCGAGCGTGAGCGCGTCGCTCGGCCAGGCCCGGCTCGTCCAGGCTCGGCCGGTCGAGCCGAATAGCACCATGTTGGTCGCCGGAGTAGCCGTTCCATGAGCTTCGCGGCCGCGACCATCAACCTGGGTGCGATCGCCCCGACCGCGGTCCTCGCCGTGGCGGCGATGCTGGTCCTCATGGTCGGCGTGTTCTTCAACCACCGGCCGACGCTCTCAGCTCTCACACTCGTCGGCCTCTTCTGCGCGCTCGTCGCCGCGCTCGGGCAGGGGGCGCGCGGCCAGGTCGTGCCCGACGCGCTGCTGGTCGGCGACGACTTCGCGACCTTCTTCACCGTGATCGTGCTCGTCGTCGCGGCGATCACGGTGCTGCTCTCCACCCAGTACGTCGCCCACCACACGCTGACGGCTGGGGAGTACTACGCGCTGCTGCTCTTCTGCTGCTCCGGGATGACGCTCGTCGTCAGCTCGGCCGACCTGGTGATGGTGCTGCTCGGGATCGAGATCCTCTCGGTCGCGCTCTACGTGCTCTCCGGCTTCTCGGCCGGCGAAACGAGGGGGCAGGAAGCGGCGATGAAGTACTTCCTGCTCGGCGCTTTCTCACTCGCCTTCCTCATCTACGGCACGGCGCTCACCTACGGCGCCGTCAAGTCGACCCACTTCGGAAACATGGCCGCGGCGCTTGGGGCCGGCGCGCAGGTGTCGCTGCTCAGCAACCCGCTGCTGCTGGCCGGGGTCGGGATGATCCTGGTCGGCTTTGCCTTCAAGCTCTCCTTCGCACCATTCCATATGTGGACGCCCGACGCCTACGAGGGCGCCCCGACGCCGATCACGGCGTTCATGTCGGTCGCGACGAAGGCGGCGGTGTTCGCCGGGCTGCTGCGCTTCCTGACGTTCGCGGTGCCGGCGCTGCGGCCCGAGTGGACGTCGGTGCTGTGGGCGCTCGCGGTGTTGACGATGATCGTCGGCAACGTCGCGGCGGTCGTCCAGTCGAGCGTCAAGCGGATGCTCGCCTATTCGTCCATCGCGCAGGCCGGCTACATCCTGGTCGGCGTCGTGTCCGGCACGATCGGTCAGGCGAGCGTGATGTTCTACCTGCTCGCCTACGCGTTCATGAACGTCGGCGCGTTCGCCGTGTTGATGGCGCTGGGCGAGCCGGGCCAGTCCGACCCACAGATCGCCGACCTCGACGGGCTGACGCAGCGGCGGCCGCTGCTGGCGCTGGCGATGACGGTCTTCATGCTCTCACTCGCAGGCATCCCGCTCACGGCCGGCTTCATTGCGAAGCTGTACGTCTTCACCGCGGCGGTGCGCGGCGGGTTCGCCGAGCTCGCCGTCATCGGCATGCTGACCAGCGCGGTCGCGACGTTCTACTACCTGCGGATCATCGTCGCGATGTACATGCGCCCGCCGACGGCCGAGGTGTTGCCGATCCGGCTCACCGGGCTGCTGAGCGGCGTGATCGTCGTGCTCGTCGTGGCGACGATCGCGCTCGGCGTCCTCCCGGCCGGCCCGTTAGGTCTCGCCACCGCCGCCGCCGCCAGCCGCTAGCCGGGGAAGGTGGCCTCGGTCGCGCTCCCCCGCGCGTCGTCGCTCGATGCGCTGCGCGTGCTGGTCAGGGCGCGCGAGCGGCTGGCGGCCCGACCGGGACTGACCGCGCTCGTCTTCTTCGCCATCGTCGCGGTGGCGCTCGCCCACCGCTCCATGGGCTACCCGCTCTTCTACGACGACCTGCACCTGATCCGGACGTTCACCCCAGCCGAGTTGCTCGGCGCCGTAACCGGCAACTGGGACCCCGACGGCATCGAGTCGCCGGGCTACCGGCCACTCTCGATCCTGTTCAACCACACGCGCGCGGCGCTTTTCGGCGACGCGCCTATGCCGCACCACCTGTTCGTCCTTTTGCTCTACGCCGCCTTCCTCGCGGCCACGGCGCGCGTCGGGATGGCGCTCGGGATGACGCTGCCACAAGTGCTGCTGGCCGGCCTGCTGACGCTGGTCCACAAAAACAACTGGTGGCACCTCGCCTGGCTGACCGACGGCAACCGCGTTTTCGGCGGGCTGCTCTTCGCCGTCGCCGCCTGGCTGGCGGTGCGCTCCGCGGCCGACCGGCGCCCCCGCTGGCTGGTCGGGGCGCTCGGCTTCGGGACAGCCTGCCTGCTCGTCCGCGAGGAGTTCCTCCCGGCCGCCATCACCGTTCCCGCCATCGCGTTCGCCTTCGCACGGCTGCGCCGGGCCGAGTGCCCCGGCGGGATGGCGCGTGCCGCCGCGGTCGGCGTCGGCATGCTCGCCATGCTCGCCGCGTTCCTGCTCGTGCGGTGGCTGCTCGTGCCGGCCTCGTTCTTCCCGCCGGACCACTTCCCCGATGGGTGGTGGCCGATGTTCCAGGCCGTGGCCCAGCCGATCGGCGTGCTGCCGGCGGGCGACCCGCGGTTCATCGCCTGGATGTGCGTGCTCGCCGCGCAGCTCGGCGCCCTCGTCGTCGTGCCGGCACCGTCGCGGCTGCGGGCGCTGCTCTGGCTCGGCTGCGCACTGCTGAGCTGCACGCCGGCGATCCAGGTGCTTCGCATCAACCTCGGGTTGTTCGGCATCACCTTTATGTCGCTCTGCCACGCCGAGCTGCTCGGCGCGGTCGCGCTGCGCCACCGACTCGGCCTCCTCTACGCGTCGGCGGTCGTGGCGTTCGTCCTCGCCGCGGCGGTGCCGCGCGTGCTGACCGCCGAGGACGCGCTGCACCCGGCCAGCCTCGACCGCATCGTCGCCGACGCCGACATCGCCCTTCGGCCCGAGCGCCCGCCGGTCGGGATTCCGCCCGCCCGGCTGGCCGCGATCCGCGACGAGCTGGCCCGGGCTGGCTTCGACCAGCCCGGGAACTACGTTCCCAAGTTGCGCCAGTTGAACGAAGAGCTGATCCGCGAGGGCCGTCGGACGCCCGACGGCGACCGGCTCTTCAGCCCACTGATCCACTGGATGGAGAACTAGCGGCCGGCGCGAGCTCGACGGTCACTCGGTCGCTCTCGACCGCGACCCGCCGCGCGGCCGCGCCCGGCGGCAGCGCGGCTTCGACGGCCTGGCTGCCCTGCGCGTCGATCTGCTGACCGAGCGCGGACGCGACGCCGGCTGGCAGGCTCGCGCCGACCGCTTCCACGCGCGTCGTGCTGAGCCGCAGCGCGCCCCGGTCGTCCACGAACAGCCGTGCCTCGATTTCGACCGGCACCTCGAACACCGCGACCGGCACGCCGCCCCGCAGCTGGACGCGATCGGGTGGCGCCAGCGTCAAGATGGGGTTCCGCAGCGGGACCGCGCCGTTAGCGACCTGGCGCTTCAGCTCGGCGTCCAGCTCGGCGGCCGAGATGGCGAGCGTCGTCGGCGCGCGGGGCGCGGTCGTCGCGGTCGGCCGGGGCGCCGCCGTCGGCACAGCGGTCGGGCGCGCCGCCGCGACGGCGGTGGGCGTGTCGAGCGCCGTGGGTGTCGACGCTGGCGCGCGCGTCGGGTTGGGCGTCGCCGCGCCCGCGGTTTGCGTGCCGGCGGGCGCGCCAGCTTTGGCGGCCGTTCGTAACCGGTCCGCCAGACCAGGAAGCTGACCGGTCTGGAGCTCGGTCCAGACGAACATCGCGAGCGCCACCAGCAGCCCGAGGGCGACAGCGCCGCAGCCAGCCCTCAGCGACAAGGAGCCGAGCGCCGCGCGCGCACCAGTGCGGCCAACTTAGCCACTGCGTCCACCCCGCGCGGGCGGTCCGCGTCCCGGCGGTTACTAGGCCCTGACGCCACTCGCTCCCGTCAGCAGCGGCGACCGACCGCCCTTCTCGCCCCAGGCCGGGACGACGCAGATGAACCCGAGCGGCTCCGGCCCGAGCGAGTCGAACCGATGCTCCTCGTCCGGCGCGATGTAGACGACGTCGCCCACGCCGACGTCGTGCAGCTCGCCGCCGAGCAGCACCCTGGCGCGGCCGCGCGTGATCACGACCCCGTGGTCGTGGGGGTGGCTCTCGTGCGCGCTCGACTGGCCTGGCGGCACCTCGAAGTAGCGGATCGCGAAATTCGACGCGCCGTCGCGCTCGCCGATCAGCACGCGCTTCGTCGCGCCCTTGGCGTTGTTCCCCTCGTACACCCGCACCGGGACCTCGGGCCAGTCGGGGGTGGACATACCGCCGTTGCCGCGATGGATCACGCCCATTGCCTGCTCCTAAGCCCAACTATGATAAGGCGGGTATGGCGACTCAGGTTGTGTCACCGCCCGCGGAAGGCGTCAGCGTCCATCGATTCAGCGTTGACGACTACCACAAGATGGGCGAGGTTGGCATCCTCGGGCCCGAGCTCCGCAGCGAGCTCCTGGACGGGGTGATCTACGACTTGTCGCCCCCTGGACCGCTTCACTCGGACAACACCGACGAGCTCGTCGAGCGGTGGATACTGGCGTTGCGTGGTCGCGCACGCGTGCGCGGTCAGAACCCGCTGGCCCTGGCTCAGGACGGCGAGCCACGGCCGGACATCGTCCTGCTCCGGCGACGACGTTACCGCGACCGAAATCCCGTCCCCGCCGACGTGCTGCTCACCATGGAGGTGACCGACGCGACGGTCGCACACGACTTGCAGCTCAAGGCACTCCGCTACGCGCAAGCCGGCATCCCCGAGTACTGGGTCTACCTGGTCCGAACGCCCGAGCTCGTCGTCCATCGGGAGCCATCGGCCGAAGGGTACAAGTCCATCACGCGCCACGGGCCCGGTCAGCCCGTCAGCCCGCTCGCGGTCCCGGACGTCAGCTTCGATCTAGCCGAGCTGGCCGACTAACCGGCGTTCGCGTCGCGGACGAGCTCCCGCAAAGCGTCCTCGAAGCTTCGACCATTGGCCTCGCCGTGCTCGTGGGTGTGCTGATGGCCGCGCAGGAGGTGGAGCTCCGCCTCGAGCCGCTCGACGCGCTCGACGAGGACGCGGATCGCGTCGATCACCGGGTCGGGGAGGTCGGCGTGCTCGAGGTTCGGCATCGGGATCGGGGCCGGCCGCTTGATGTGGACCGGGTGGGCCGGAACACCGACGACGGTCGCGCCCGACTCGACCGGACGCGTGACCACCGATCCCGCGCCGACCCGCGCGTCGTCGCCCACCACGATCGGCCCCATCACCTTCGCGCCCGCGCCGATCACGACGCGGTTGCCGATCGTCGGGTGCCGCTTGTCCTGGTTGAGGCTCACGCCGCCGAGCGTGACGCCCTGGTAGAGCAGAACGTCGTCGCCGACCTCGGCGGTTTCGCCGATCACGACGCCCATGCCGTGGTCGATCACGACACGGCGCCCGATTCGGGCGCCCGGGTGGATCTCGACGCCGGTGAGCGCGCGACCGAGGTGGGACACCATCCGCGCAGCCAGGTACAGGCGCCGCTCATACAGCGGATGGGCCAGGCGGTGGATCCAGAGCGCGTGAACGCCGGGGTAGCAGGTCACGACCTCGACCGCCGACCGGGCGGCCGGGTCGCGCTGCATCACAGCGGCTACGTCCTCGGCGACGGTGCGGCGGAGCGCGCGGAGACGCCGCCCCAAGTTCTCCAGCATGACCCGACCACTATAGCCCGCGGCTTCGGTCTGGGCGATATTCCGGTATACAAGGCGTCGAGATCGCCATGATGCGCCGCCGCCTCCTCGCCCTGGTACTGGCCGCAGCGGCGCTGCGCTGCACGGCGGGCCCGACCCCAGCGCCGCCCACCGTCAGCCCCCGCCCGATCGGCGGCTTGGACGCTGGCGGCACGCCGCTGCCAACCGTCGCGCCGAGCTCCTTGCCCGGACGCATCGTCGCGGTCCGCGGCGAGGAGCTCGTCGTGCTCGAGCGCGGGAAGTCGACGACGATCGCACGATCGCCGCCAGGCGGGACGATCCGAACGCCGGCCTGGTCGCCCGACGGGCGCTCCATCGCCTACGCCTACACGCGGCCACGCGGCACGCCGCGAGCCGGCCGCCCGTCGCCGGATGACCTGCCGACGACCGACATCCTGCTGATCGGCGCGGGCGGGTCGGGCAGCCGCGTCGCCGTCGCGCACGAGGGCCCGGGTGGCCAAGCCGACAGCCCGGCCTGGACGCCGGACGGTCGAGCGCTGGTCTACGCCTACTACCAGGCCGCCTACGACGGTGGGCAGTTCGTCGGCGAGACGACCCAGGTGCGGCGGACCGACCTGACCAGCGGCGCGACCACGACGCTGGTGAGCAACGCGAGCAGCCCGACGCTATCGGCCGATGGGCGCCAGCTCGCCTACCTGCGCGACGACCCGACCGCGGGGCCGAGCATCCGGACCATGACGATCGACGATGCGGCCGAGCGGCAGCTGACCCAGCCCGGCGAGTTCGCGCAGATCCAGGCTCCGGCGCTGTCGCCGGATGGCGCGACGGTCGCTTTCGCGGGCTCGAAGCTGCCGAAGGCGGGCGAGTCGACTCCGCCAGGCATCGTTCGCGACCTGCTGCGGCCGCGGACCGCGTCGGCGCACGGCTACCCGTGGGAGGCGTGGTCAGTGGCGACGAGCGGCGGGACTGCTCGCCAGCTCACGTCGATCGGCGAGGACAGCCCGTTCGTGCGCTGGTCGTCCGACGGCGCGCGGCTGCTCCTCCTGGGCGGTGGCGGGCTGTACCTGGTCGATAGCCGCACTGGGGCGACCTCGTTCGTGGACCCTGAGGGCTCGCACGGCGGCTTCGACTGGCGTTCGAACGGTTAGCCGATCGCGAAGACGCTTTTGCCCGGCAAGCCGGCAGCAAACCGCGCGAACGCCTCGGGCGCCGCTTCGAGCTCGAAACGGTGGGTGATCAGCCGCTCAAGGGGAACGCGCCGGTCGACGACGAACCTCGCCGCCTCTTCCAACCCAACGGTGCCGAAGGTCCGCGAGCCGTAGACCGTGAGCTGCTTGTTGATGATGTCGCGGCTCACGTCGAACGTGGCTGGCCCGCCCAGGCCTATGAAGCACACACGGCCCCAGAACCCCGCGCAGCGGAGCGCATCGGCGCGTGCTTGCGCGTTGCCCGTGCAGTCGACCGCCGCATCTGCGCCGAGGCCGCGCGTGAGGTCGCGGATGGTCTCGACCGCGTCATGCGCCGAGCCGTCGATCGTCACGTCCGCGCCGAGCTCGCGGGCGAGCGCGAGCCGCTCGGGCACGACGTCGACCGCGACGACCCGGGCGCCCATCGCCCTGCCAAGGATCGTCGCGCTCAAGCCGACCGGACCCTGGCCGAACACCACCAGGGTGTCGCGGCCGGAGACGTCGAGCCGCTTGAGCCCCATGTAGGCGGTGCCCGTGCCGCAGGCCAGCGCCGCGCCCTCAGCGAACCCGAGCCCATCGGGCAGGCGGACCAGCGTCTCGGCGCCCACGAGGATGTAGTCGGCGTTGCCGCCATGCGCCTGGTACCCGTAGCCGACGTGGCCCTTGCGGCACTGCTGCGGGTAGCCGATGCGGCACTGGTCGCAGACGCCGCACCCGAGGTAATGGTGCACCATCACCCGGTCGCCGATCCTGACGACGTGCTCGGGCACGCCAGGCCCGATCTCGGCGACGACGCCGCACGGCTCGTGGCCGCTGATGGCGAGCGGGCGCCGGGCCCGCTCGGCGGCCGGTGAATGGTAGATGTGCAGGTCGGTGCCGCAGATGCCCGACGCCCTGACCGCGACAACCACCTGGCCGTAGCCGGGCCGCGGGTCCGGGAAGTCGCGGACCTCGACGCCCTCATCACCGGTCAAGACCACGCCGCGCATCGGCCGCCTCCTCGATTGCACGCGTCCACCCCGACCCAGTGGTAGGATGACGCCGTCGGCAGGCTGTATACACCAAGTCAATCGTTGCGCGAGGAAGTCGTGAAGATCTGTCTTCGAACACACATGGTCTCCGACGATCCGGCCGTTCGCGTCGACTACTGCCAGCAGGTCGGCGTCGGCGCGGTCCAGGAGTCGGCCAAGTCGATTCCGTCGGCGGTGGAGCGCGGCTGGCCGACCGCCGCCGAGCTGCGCGCCTACCGGCGACCGTTCGACGACGCGGGCATCGAGATCGTCGGGATCGAGCCGGTCAAGGAGCCAGTGCGCGCCTGGGTCGAGCCGACGCCGGAGGGGCACGAGAGCTACGAAGTCTTCGCCCGCCACCTCGACGCGGCCGGCGAGACGGGCATCCCTTGCGTGACGCTCCACCCACCGCTCGACGACGCGAAGAGCCCGGGCGAGGCGCAGGAGCAGTTTCGGCTCAACTGCGACTTCTACGCCCGGGCGTCGGAAAGGGCGCGGAACGCCGGGACGCGCCTGGCGACGCATTCGCCGTGGCCGCCGTCGAAAGGGCTCTGGGGGGCGAAGGAGTACGACTCGCTGTTCGACGCGGTGCCGGACCCGGCGAACGGCATGATCTTCTGCTTCGGCTGCATGGCGATGACCGGCTACGACGTGCGCGAGGTGATGGCGCGCTACGTCGACCGCATCTTCTTCGTCCACGTGCGCGACGTCGTGATCCACGGGGATGGCCGGGTGGACGAGGTTTTCCCCGGCACCGGGCAAGTGCGGCCGGACACGGCGATCGCGCTGCTGCGCGAGCTGGGGTTCAAAGGCGGGATCGCGCCCGAACACCTGCCGAAGGTGTTCGGCGAGCGGCGCAACGAGATCTCGATGGCGTGGGCGGTCGGCTACTGCCGCGCCGCCCTGGACCGTCTGGCAAACTAGCACGAAGGACATGGGAGGAATGGTCGATGGCACGGACGCTCAACCGTAGGCAGGTTCTAGCTCTCGGCGGCGTGTCCCTCGCGGCGGCGGTCGCCGCCTGCCAATCGCAGGCGATCGAGGTCCCGACCAAGGCGCCGGCCGCGTCTGGCGGCGGCGCGCCGCCGCCCACGCAGGCGCCCGCGGCGGGCGCCACTCCGGCGGCGACGGCGGCAGCGGCGGGCGGCGCGACCCCGGCGGCCCCGGCCGCCACCAAGCCGGCCGCTGCGACGCCGGCCGCGGGCGCGACGGTCCAGGCCGCCCCGCAGTCGGTCGGCAGCATCGCCAACGTGCCGCGCGAGCAGACCGTCATCTGGTCGGTCTCCGACGAGCTGAACCAGTTCGCCGACACCGGCATCTTCAACCCGTTCCTCCAAGGTGCCCGGCGGACCGGCTGGCACTTCGCCTTCGAGCCGCTCTACTTCTACAACCCGTACTGGACCGACGAGTACACCGCGCCGCCCGGCTTGAAGGGAGCGAAAGGCGAGATCCCCTACCAGGCCGAGTCGTACGCCTACAACGCCGACAACACCGAGATCACGGTCAAGCTCCGCAAGGGCGTCGAGTGGAGCGACGGCAAGCCGTTCACCTCGAAGGACGTGCAGTTCACGCTGCACATGCTGCGCGACAACGCGCCGAAGCTGAACTTCTCGACCGACGTCAAGCTCTGGGTCAAGGAGGTCCAGACCCCCGACGACCTGACCGCCAGGATCGTCCTGAACAACCCCAACCCACAGTTCTTCTTCCAGTTCTTCCAGTGGCACCAAGACGCCGGGTTCCCCATCGTGCCGGCGCACGTCTTCCAGGGTCAAGACCCGCTCACCTTCACCAACCTCGACCTCAGCAAGGGCTCGCCGGTCACGACGGGTCCCTGGAAGCTCGTGTTCGCCTCGCCGGAGCAGAAGATCTTCGACCGTCGCGACGACTGGTGGGGCGCCAAATCCGGCTTCCACGCGCTCCCCAAGATGAAGCGGGTCGTCGTCCTGCCACACTTCGAGGACCCGAAGCTCACCCAGCTCCTGGTCGCCGGACAGGTCGACTCGACCCACAACCTCCAGCCGTCCGACACCGAGGTCGTGCTCTCGAAGAACAAGAAGACCGAGGTGTTCACCGCCAACCAGGGCCCGCCCTACGGCTCGCTCGACTGGTGGCCGACCGCGCTGTCGTTCAACGACTCGAAGGCGCCGTTCGACGACCCCGAGATCCGCTGGGCGATCAACCACGCGATCGACCGCAAGCAGCTCATCGACGTCGGCTTCCGCGGCACCACCCGCGCGACGGTCCTGCCCTTCCCCGACTACCCCGCCATGAAGCCGTACTTCGACGCCGTCCAGGACCTGCTCAAGGCGAAGCCGATCGACGCCTACGACCCGAACAAGACCGCACAAATCATGCAGTCGAAAGGCTGGCAGAAGGACGCCGAGGGATTCTGGGCGAAGGGTGGGCAGCGCTTCCCCTTCGTCATCCTGCTCCCGCCCGGCTTCTTCCAGAACTCGGCGCCGGTCGTCGTCGCCCAATTGCGCAAGGCCGGCTTCGACGCCTCGTTCAAATCGCCGACCAACGCCGGCACGCTCATGTCGCAGGGCGACGTCGACGCCTTCCTGCAGGGCCACGGCGGCGGCATCCGCGACCCCTACCTGACGCTCATCCACTACCACGGCCGGTACTACGCGCCGACCGGCGAGCCGGCTCAGCAGAGCTACCGCTGGCGCAACGCCGACTACGACAAGCTGGTCGACCAGATCGCCACGGTGCAGCCGGGCACCGACAAGTTCATGCAGCTCTACCACCAGGCGATGGAGATCTGGATCAGGGAGCTGCCGGATATCCCGCTGAACCAGTGGTACCTGATCATGCCGGTCTTCACTCAGTACTGGAAGGGTTGGCCGAACGAGAAGAACCCGTACACGGCGCCCTCGAGCTGGCACCGCGGTGCGGCCGGCCTGATCCTCCAGACGCTGGAGCCCGCCTCGGGCTAGCGCGGTGCAGCTCCATTACCTCTTCCGTCGGCTCGGGCAGTTCCTCGTCGTCCTCTGGGGCGCGGCGACGCTCAACTTCCTCCTGCCACGCCTTGCCCCCGGCAACCCCGTCCGCGAGCGGCTGACCAACGCCATGGCGCAGGGCGGCCTCCTTCAGGAGGGGATCGAGGACATGGTCCGCGCCTACAACCGGGAGTTCGGCCTGGACCAGCCGCTCTACGTCCAGTACCTCAGCTACCTCGGCCACGCCTTCCGGCTCGACTTCGGCTACTCGATCGCCCAGTACCCGCGGCGGGTCGCGCCGATGATCTGGGAGGCGCTGCCCTGGACGATCGCGCTGCTGGTCAGCGCGACGCTCATCGCCTTCGCGCTCGGCACGCTGCTCGGCGCGCTGATGGCCTGGCCCCGCGCGCCGCGCTGGATCAAATGGCTGGCCGGACCGTCGATCGCCGTCTCGTCGATCCCCTATTTCCTGCTCGGCCTCGTGCTCGTCTACCTCCTCGGCGTCGTCTTCCCGATCTTCCCGCTCTCCGGCGGGTACGACGTCGGTACGATGCCGGGCCTGACGCCGCGATTCATCCTCGACGCGCTTCGGCACTCGCTGCTGCCGGCGCTCTCGCTCGTCGTCGTCGCGACCGGAGCCTGGGCCCTCCACATGCGCGGGATGATGGTCACGACAGAGGGCGAGGACTACACGACCTACGCCGAGGCGAAGGGGCTGACCGACCGGCGCATCTTCTACCACTACGCGCTCCGCAATGCGATCCTGCCGCAGGTGACGGCGCTGGCGCTCTCGCTCGGCCACGTCGTCTCGGGCGCGGTGATCGTCGAGAAGATCTTCGGCTACCCCGGCGTCGGCTCCCTGCTCTTCCAGGCCATCTCCGGCCTCGACTACTTCCTGATCTACGGCATCGTGTTCATGACCGTGCTCTCAATCACGTTCGCGACCATCGCGATCGACCTGGTCTACCCGCTGCTCGATCCACGGATCGCGTACAGGAGGACGTAGCGGTGGCCTCGACGCAGCTCGCCGCGCCCGTCCAACCAGTCGACGAATTCGTCGCCGCCCGCGACCGGACGCGCGCCGGCTCGGTCCTCGCCTACTGCCGGCGCAACCCCCAGCTCGTGGCCGGCCTGGCGATCGTCGGCCTGTTGCTCGGGATCGGCCTGGTCGGCCCGCTCTTCGTGGACGTGCGCGAGGCGCAACCGACCTCGGTAATGATCGACCAGCCGCCGTCACAGGAGTATCCGCTCGGGTCCGACGACCAGGGGCGCAACCTGCTCGCCGCCATGGTCGTGGGCATCCCGCTGACGCTGCGGGTCGGCTTCGTCGCCGGGTCGTTTGGCCTGGGGATCGGCGTCGTGCTCGGACTGCTGGCCGGCTACCGCGGCGGCTGGATCGACGCGGTCATCAGGATGGTGGTCGACACGCTCATGACCGTGCCGGCGCTGCTCGTGCTGATCATGATCGCCGCGTCGATCAAAGGGTTCATCTCCGTGTGGATCATGGGCCTGATCATCGCGTCGCTCGCGTGGATGAACCCGACCCGCATCGTCCGCTCGCAGGTGCTGACGCTGCGCGAGCGCGCCTACGTGCAGGTGGCCCGTCTGTCCGGGATGAGCGACCTCGAGATCATCGTCCGCGAGCTGCTGCCGAACATGCTGCCCTACCTGGCGGCGGCATTCGTCGGCGCCGTCTCGTCGGCTGTGCTCGCGTCGATCGGCCTCGAAGTGCTCGGCCTGGGTCCTCAGAACGACCCCACGCTCGGCATGACGATCTACTGGGCAAACAACTTCAACGCGATCCTGCGCGGGATGTGGTGGTGGTGGGGGCCGCCCATCCTCGTGGTCGTCCTGCTGTTCGTCGGGCTGTTCCTCACGTCCGCGGGGTTGGACGAGATCGCCAACCCTCGCAAGCGCAAGCAGGCGTGAAGCGGGCGGTCACCTCGGCGGCCGGTTGCCCGCCACACCGCCGGCCGCTGACCGCCCGAAGCTGACGGCTCGTTACGCCACGACGATCGTCTGGATGTTGACCAGCTCGCGCAGGCCGAAGCTCGACAACTCGCGCCCGTAGCCGCTGCGCTTGACGCCGCCGAACGGCAAGCGCGGGTCGGACGCGACCATGCCGTTCACGAACACCTGCCCGGACTCGATCCGGCGGGCCAGCCGCTGGGCGCGCTCCACGTCGCGCGACCAGACCGCCGCGCCGAGGCCGAACTCCGAGTCGTTCGCCAGCCGCAGCGCGACCTGCTCGTCCCTGGCACGGATGACGGCCGCCATTGGTCCGAACGTCTCCTCGCGGAACGCGGGCATATCCGACGTCACGTCGGACAGGATCGTCGGCTGGAAGAAGTAGCCCTTCCCGGCCACACGTCCGCCGCCGACCGCGATCTTCGCGCCCTGCTTCACGGTCGCGTCGAGCTGCCGTTCGAGGGCGACGCGCAGGTCGTCGCGCGCCATCGGCCCGAGGTTGGTGTCGCGCTCCATCGGATCCCCGACCTTCAGCGCTTTCACCTCGTCGACGAAGCGCTTCAGAAACTCGTCGGCCACCGGCTCCACGACGATGAACCGCTTCGCCGCGATGCAGCTCTGCCCGGTGTTCTGGTTGCGCGCGGTCGCGGCGACTTTGGCGGCCGCGGCGAGGTCGGCGTCCTCGAGCACTATGTAGGGGTCCGAGCCGCCGAGCTCGAGCACCGTCTTCTTGAGCACCCGCCCGGCCGTCGCGGCGACCTTGCTCCCGGCGACGTCGGACCCAGTTAGCGTGACCATCCGCACGCGCGGATCCTCGATCAAGCGGTCGGTGCGGCTGCCGGAGACGAGCACGGTCTTGAGCAGCCCCTCCGGGAAGCCAGCCTCGAGCGCCATCTTCTCGAGCGCTAGCGCGCACTGCGGCACATTCGAGGCGTGCTTCAGCACCATCGCGTTGCCGGCCATCGCCGACGGCGCGAAGGGCCGCACGACCTGCCAGAACGGGAAGTTCCAGGGCATGATCGCGAGGATGACGCCCAGCGGCTCGTAGGCCACGTACGACTTAGTCGCGCTCGTCTGGACCAGCTCGTCCTGCAGCATCCGCTCGGCGTTCTCGGCGAACCACTCCGCGCCGAACGCGCACTTCTCGACCTCCGCCTCGGCCTGCACGATCGGCTTGCCCATCTCGAGCGTGATCAGCTTGCCGAGCTCGGCCTTGTTGGCGCGCAGGTACCTGGCGGCCTCGTTGAGCCGGGCGCGCCGCTCGGCGAACGACGTCTCGCGCCACTTCTCGTGAGCCGCCTGCGCCTGGGCGAGCGCGCGGTCGAGCTCGGCCTCCGACATCTCGGGGTATTCGGCCAGCACTTCCTCGCTCGCCGGGTTGATCGACTGGATCGTCTTCGTGAGCGTCACGGGCGTCCTCCTCGTTGTCACCCCAAGGATACCGAACGGTCCGAGCCCGCAGTACCATCGCCGTCGGAGGGAAGGTCGGATGGCTCCACGCACGTTGGCGTTCTGCGCCTGTCTGTGTGTCGTCTTGGCGGCGTGCGTGGTGGACCGGCTCAAGCCGGCGACGCCTGGCCCGCCGCCGCAGGCCAACCGCATCGCGGTCGTCGACACGGCCGGCGACGTCGTGACAGTCGCACCCGACGGCCGCGATCCGCGCAAGCTGACCGACCGCGGCTCGCCGGACGGATCCGGCAACCGCAGCGTCCACTTCTGGCCGAGCTGGTCGCCGGACGGCCGCTGGATCGCGGCGGCCCGCGTCGACCTGATCGGCGACGAGCCGAACGCGACCGCGCTCTACGCGCTGCCGGCCGGCGGTGGCGAACCACGCGCACTGCTCTCGTCGGCCGACTACCTGCCGTTCTACTACGTCTGGGCGCCCGACAGCCGCTCGATCGCCATCTTGAGCCAGAGCGGCGAGGGGTTGACGCTCCACGTCGGCGGGCTCGACACCAGGGCCGAGCGCCGGGCCGCCGCGCAGCACAGCCTCTACTTCGCCTGGTCAGCCGACAGCCGCCGGCTCGCGACGCACGTCGACGGCGCCATCCAGGCCGAGCAGACAGCCGCGCTCAGCCTGCTGCCGGCAGACGGGAGCCCACCCACCGCGCTGGCCGCCCGGCCCAGCTCCTTCCGCTCACCCGCGTTCGCACCCGACGGCAGCTCGGTCATCGCCGGCGGCACGACCGCCGACGCGCACCACGCGCTCCAGGCGTCGCCTGTCGACGGCGGGCCGCCGCGCACGCTGCTCCGGCTCGACAACCCACCCGAGTTCGTCGTCTCACCGCGCGGCGACCGACTGGCGGTCGCGCGGGAGAGCGAGCTGATGCCTGGCTCGCTCTACGACCTCGACGTGGTCGACCTCGGATCCGGCAGCACCACGCGGTGGCAGGACGGGATGGTGTTCGCGTTCTTCTGGTCGCCGGATGGCACGCGGCTGGCGTGGATTGCTCTCGACCCGATGGCGTTCGAGCTGGTCTGGTACGTCGCCGACGGACCTGGCAAGGCGCGCAAGCTCGTGTCGTTCACGCCCAGCGGGCTCTTCGAGGAGACGCTCGAGTTCTTCGACGCCTACGCGCCAACCGGCGGGGTCTGGTCGCCCGACTCGCGCTCGATCGTCTTCGCGGGCTGGCTGGACGCCGAGCACGTCGGGCCGAGCCAGGTCTGGGTTGTGCCGGTCGACGGCGGCGCGCCGCACGTCGCCGGCGAAGGCGTCATGGCGTCCTGGTCGCCGCGGTAAGAGGCGCCCCGGCACGCCGAGGAACGCGAACGGCAAGGAACCTCGGCCGTGACGCTCGGGAAGTGCGCCGGCGGTCCGCAGCACGAGGGGGTTCGCCCGCTCCGCGCGGAGCGACGGAGCGCGGATAATCCCTGGTATGAAAAAACCCGAACACTTCGACGCCTGGAAGGAAGCCGCGCTCGCGCGGCTGAACCGCTACGTCGCCGTCGAGACCACCGCGCGCGGCGGGAACCCATCTCCTTCCTCCGAGGGCCAGCTCGTCCTGGGCAGCATGCTCGTGCAGGAGCTGCGCGCTCTCGGCCTCGCCGACGCCGCCCAGGACGCGGCCGGCATCGTGACCGCCACGCTGCCCGCCACGCCGGGGCACGAGTCGGCGCCGACCATCGGGCTGCTCGCCCACCTCGACACGTCGCCCGATGCGCCCGGCGCGGGCGTCACGACGCGCTTGATCAAGGGCTACGACGGCTCGCCGGTGACGTTCCCCGGCAACCCGAGCGTCACGATCGATCCGACGTCGCTGCCC
>DASRFH010000096.1:0-11757 GCA_035651675.1 Chloroflexota bacterium
CTGGCCGGCCACGCCGTGCTCCAGCGGCGACGCGTACGCGCGGTTCGCGCCGCTCAGGTACCACCTGTTCGACGTGCGGAGCAGCTGGAGGCCGTACGAGCTCTCGACGTCCCACGGCACCCACTCGGTCAGGACGTAGCGCTGCGGGGTGACCGCCAGGGTCGGGCGGTTGTAGATGATCGAGCCGACGTACTGCTCGACCCAGGTGTAGGTGTGGCGCGGGAAGGCGCCCGCGAGCCGTAGGCTGGGGGCGAGGAAGTCGAAGCCCGATCCGGCCGGCGCGCGGACGAGCACGGCGCCGCCCGCCCAGGTGTTGGCGTTCCCGTCTAGCTCCTGGAAGGCGATGCGGCGGCTGCCGTCCGCCTCGCCGTCGGCGACGCCGACGAAGATGTAGCCTGTCGCCGGGTCGGCGGCGGCGCACAGGCCGCGGGTGGGGTAGCGCAGCTCGGCGTGCTGGACGCGGTTGGTCCAGACGCCGCCAACCTTCTGGATGGCGACGAGCACTTCGCTCGGCGCCCCACCGGTGAGGTCGAGGGAGTAGATCAGGTGGGCGTCGCCTCCCGCCATATCGGCGGCGAGTCCCGTGACCTGCCGGGGGCTCGGCTCGGTCGTGACGAGCGACTCGGCCCAGGTGGCGCCGTCGGTCGATTCGGCGCAGCGGATCGTGCGCCCGTCGGCGTTGTCGACGTAGAAGAGGCGGCAGCGGTCTTCGGCGTCGCTCGACGCTAGGGCGATGCCCGCCGCTGCCTTGGTCGAGCCGGTCGGCTTGAGGGTCGTCCAGGTAGACCATTGGACCGGCTGCGTGGGGTCGGTGATCTTCTGGACGTAGACCGCGCCCGGCGCGTCCTGGCGTGCGCGGACGAGTGCGCCGGAGCGGAGCTGGGCGATGGCGTGCGGCCCATCCGGGTCGGCGGATGTGTAGATGGTGCTCCAGGTCCAGCGGGGCCACTCGACGGGGGCGTCGAGGACGCGGCAGACGACCACCTCCTCGTGGGAGGGGGCCTTCTGCGCGGCCAGCAGCGTGGGCGTGAGCGGTCGCATCAGCCGCTGGGGGGTTGAGGGTTGAGGGTTGAGAGTTGAGGCATGGTTAAGGGTTGAGGGTTGAGGGACGGTGGGCGCCTCCCCGAACGGCTCACGCCGAAACCTCCGCCGCCTCGCCGTGCGTCATGGTCCAGGACAGCTCCTGGATCGCCTGCCAGTGCTCGGGCCTGGCCTGGCTCCATTCCCAGAAGCAGCAGTCGGGCGCCGCCTCGGCGCGCAGGTCGTCGGCGGTCGCCTGGCCGAACGCCTCGCACACGGGCACGACGCGCGGGACCGCGACGCCCCAGCCGCGCCAGAGGGTGGGCCAGCGCGTCCACTGCTCCCAGAGCGCGTCGGGCGTCCAGCCGGCGCCGAGCGCCCGGCAGTAGAACTGGGGTAGCACGACGTCGGCGACGCGGTTGAGCTGGGCGTACGGCAGCGACTGGTGGTAGTCGACGACCGGCAGCGGGCTGTAGCCGATCAGGCTGCCGTGCCGCGCGCGCAGGTCGGCCAGGCCGTCCGCGAAGCGCTCGGCCTCGCGCCACTTGCCCTCGTACTCGGCCTCGACGTCGGCCACGTAGCCGTCGGCGCCGGCGGCCAGGCAGCGCTCGGCGACGGCCAGCTCGCCCCCGACGTCGTCGCCGTAGCAGTAGCCCCAGCCGTACACCTCGAGCCCGCCGGCCTTGAGCGCCGCGACCAGCTCGGGGGTGAACTGGCGCCACGGCTGGGCGCCGTCGCCGCACTTGACCAGGACGTAGCTCAGGCCGACCGCGCGGGCACGCGCGCAGATCGCGTCCGCGCGGCCGGCCTCGGCGCCGGAGACGTACCAGATGAACATGCCCAGGCCGGTCATCTTCCGCCTGCCGTCCTCGGCGGAGCGGAGGACCTCCTCGGCGGTCGGTGCGTCGTTCCGCGGCGGCGGCCCTCCGGCCGCCGCCGCTCCCTCGGGACGGCTGTTCTTCGGCATCGCTCGAACTCCTTCTCCGATTGCTTGGGCTTCGTCGTCCGTGAGCACGTACCGCTCGTCCCAGGCGCCGTGGGAGACGCCGCCGACGGCGAACGCCTGGGCGGAATCGACCCCGGCCGCGGCCAGCCGCTGGCAGGCGTCCAGGAACCAGGCGGCGCGGGCCGGGCCGGGCGGGACGGCGAGCGTGTTCAGCTCGGTCACGTCGACCGGCCGGCCGTAGCCCTTGAACCAGGCGGCCTGGTCGACCAGGTCGGCGTAGCAGTTGACGGCGACGCGGTCGGCCGGGATGAGCCCGCCGCAGGCGGCGACGAAGCGCTGCCACCAGTCGACGTAGTCGGGCAAGCCAAGGCTGACCGGCGCGGCGACGAGCGCGACGTCCTTGGGCAGCCGGGCGACCTTGCGCACCGCGGCGAGGAAGTCGGCGTACTGCTCGGGGCGCCAGCCGCCCTCGGCTGGCAGGTTGACCTCGTTGAGCGCGCGGACGCGCACGCGCCCCTCGTCGACCGCGGCCGAGGGCAGCTCGGCGAGCGCCGCGCTCGCCTGCCGCGCCCAGTCGCGGGGGCTTATGCGCCCGCTTGGCCCGACGCGGACGAGGTAGACCGGCTTGTCGAGGAGGAGCTCGAGCCGGTCGTAGACCGGGCGCCGGTGGTGGGTGCCGTCGGTCCACATGGTGCCGACGACCTGGGCGCGCATGAGCCCGAGACGCCGGAACGACGCGTCCGGGGGGTTGTCGACGTTGTCGAGGTGGGCGCCGATCAGCATAAGGGACCCTCACCCTCTGGCCTCTCCCCCGCTTTGCGGGAGAGGGGGGATGTTTGGTATGGGGGACACCCCCAGCGCCCCCGAGAGGGGCGCTGGCCCCTGCTGCCCCGCCAGGGGCGGAGCCGCTGGACCCCCGCGCGGGCTCCGCCCCGCACCCGTCGGGGGCTTCGCCCCTGGACTCCACGCCTCACCTCGACGCCCTCTCCGCAGCCCAGCTCGGGCGCCACATGGGCGGGGCGGCGCGGAAGCGGAGCTGCTCCAGCTGCGAGAGGAACTGGCCCCGGGCGGGCTCGGCCAGGGCGCGGTAGTCGGCCGGGCCGCGACCGGCCGGGGTGAGCCGGGCGACCACGTCCACCGCCTGGTCGAGGCAGGCGTAGGCGAGCGCGCCGGTGAGCACGCTCGGCTCGTAGACCAGCGGCAGGTCGCTCGACGCGTCGTCGACGGTGTAGCGGGCGGCGTACCAGACGCCGATCTCCTCACCCACCGCCGGCAGGCAGTCGGTCAGCAGGTACGCCTTCGGGCCCGCCTCCTCGCGGAACGGGACGAAGCGCTGCGGGTAGCGATCGAGCGGGTACTCGACCGCCTCGATCCAGGCGAACGTGGGCGGGACGTCGGCGGTCAGGTCGATCCGCTGGGGGTTGGCCGGAACGGTTGTGGTGAGCCTGGCGATGCGCGGCACGATCGCCTGCAGGTCGTCGAGCGCGTGCTGGATGTGGCGGTTGAGGACCGCGTCGGTCCACACGTAGTTGGTTGGGTCCTCGTCGCGGAGGTCGCGCCGCAGGTCGGCGCGCATGGTGGCGCGGTTACCCATGAAGTGCCCTCACCCCCTCGCCCATCAATCCGAGGTCCCGACGAGGGCGACGCGGCCGCCGACGCCAGCGCCGCCGGCGCCGAGGACGGCCGAGACGGCGTTGCCGCGGGTCGAGGCGAGCGGCGGGTCGAAGGCGAGCTGGCCCGGGCCGGCCGCGACGACGTCCAGCTCGACGAGGACGGTCGCGCCGTCCTTCACCTGGATCGTGGCGGCGGCCGGTGCGGCGGTGAAGCTCCATGCGACCTGGGCGACGCGGTGGCGCACGCCCGCCGCGGCCGGGTGGGTCGCGGTGACGGCCGCGTTGACGCCCGGACCGGCCTTCTCGGTCCAGGCGTCGGGGCCGATGACCAGGGCGTTTCCGGCGGAATCGACGTTCACGGCGTTCTCCACATCCCCTCCCCCTCTCTGGGGGAGGGCGATGGTGGGGGCGTCCGATGGAGGCGGAGCGGCGCCGCCTCCCGCCTCCTCGGCCGCCCTCACCGGGCCTCCGGTCCTCCTCCCCCAGGGGAGGAGGAAGACGCGCTACGGGACGATCGCGCCGTAGGCGGCGCGGTAGTCGAGCCAGCCGCCGCCGAAGACGTGGCGCACCTTCCAGCTGATCGCGTCGTTGGTGAAGACCGAGCCGGTCGCCGGGTTATCCTGGACGATCAGCTCGGGCTCCTCGCGGCCGTTCAGGAAGCCCAGCTCGATCCCCTCGATCTGGGCCGGGTCGGCCATCACGTACCAGTTGTTCGTGTCGGTCCAGTTCGGCACGTTGACCGGCACGAGCGCGCCCTTGACCGGGTTGATGTCGTTGTTGGCCGAGCCGGGCACCTGGGCCGAGTTGAGGATCACCTGGCCGGTGAAGAACAGGTCTGGCGGCAAGAGCAGGTAGCGCCCCTGCACGCCGATCCGCTTGCCGGCCGAGTTGGTGAACTTCAGCATCGCCGTCAGCGCCGCCTGCAGGCTGGCCGAGCTGAGCGCGGCCGTGCCGCTGTTGCCCTGGTGGTTGGCGGCGTCGAACACAGTGTACGTGTCCGACATCACCGAGCCGGCGCCGCCGTTGGCGGTGAACAGCGCGGCCACGAACTCGTTGACCGTGACGACCGCCGCGGCGGCCAGCTTCTGCGGGATGCGCACCACCGCGCCGGTGTCGTCGTTGACGATCATCTCGAGCGTGACGACGACCAGGTTGCCGCGCTTGGCCGGGATGTAGGTCTCGCGCGTGTCGCCCCAGGCGAGGTTGGTGTAGGCCGCGTTCTCGGCGACGGTCGCCAGCGCCGCGAAGTCGTTGAGGTGGATGCGCTGCTGCTGCTTGAAATCGGCGATGGCGGTCTTGACGACCAGCGGCTCCCACCACTTCGGCTGGGCGGCGTAGTCGTGCTCGATGCGCTTAGTCATCGAGTTGGCGATCGTGTTGGCCAGCACGCCGGTCGTCACCTCGTTCGCCTCGCGGACGACCGAGTTCTCCCAGTCGTAGCGGCCGGTGAAGCCGCGGTCGCCGGTGATGACCAGGTACGCCTCGCGGATGCCGCTGAGGCGCGGGACGTCGGAGAGCGCGTCGGGCAGCGGCACGCCGAAGAGGCGATCCACGGCGGCCTGGACGCGGTCGACCGCGCTCATCCCAACCTGCGCGCGCTGGGCGCCCATCCCCCGGACCGTCGCGCCCCCGAAGATCTCGCCCAGCATGGCGCGCAGCCCGTCGATCCGCCCGTCGAGCTCGCTCGCCTCGAACGTGCGACCCTCGAACTCCTTGCGCAGCGCCGCCCTGGCCGGCTCGGGCAGGTCGCTCGCGTCCAGCTTCAGCCGCAGCATCTCGCCGCAGGCGACCCGGCGCGCCTCCTGGACGCGCCGCAGCTCGGCGTCGACCCGCTGGCGCGCCTCGGCCACGACCGCCTCGATCGGATCGACGTCGTTCGATGGTGGGGCCGAGGGCGTCCCCACCTCCACCGCGGCCGCCGCCGTGCCCTCGGCGTCCACCATCTCCAGCACCGTGCCCACGTCGCCCATACCGCCTCCTCCGTTCGTGTTGTTGGCTTCCACCACCCGGTCGAAGCTGCCGCCCGCGCTCGGCTGGAACACCAGGTCGGCCGAGACCACCCGCGTGATCCGCTCGACCTCCCACCTGGCGGTCCCCTCCTCCATGGGGAGAGGACCAGGGTGGGGCGGTGGCCCGGCGGGGCCGCTAGGTGGCCGGATCGGCCGCCTGATCACCCGCATGTCCGCCGAGATCCCCACGTTCGCCACCGGCCCACCGGCCGCGCGGTCGGCGATCGCCGCCGCGGCCAGCTCGTAGGCCCACCCGGCGCCCGGGTAGAACTGCAGCGTCGCCCGGACGCCGTCCTCGTAGCGGACGCCGCCGTAGACGCCGACCAGGTCGCGCAAGCTCCGCTGGCCGGCCCGCGTCAGGTCGAGCGCATCCGGGTGATCGACGAACGCGGCCGCGCCTTCCCAGAGCGGGAGCGAGGCGCGCAGCACCTCTTCGCTGTAGCGCAGGCCGTTGGCGCTGGTCCCCGGCCGGATGATCGTGACCTCGACCCGCCGACGCTCCGGATCGACCGCGTGGGCCTCGAGGACCGCGAACTCCGCGATCGTCCCCTCGACCCCTACCGCCATCCCCATCGCCACCCCCTGGGATTAGAACTTTTGTCCTACGACCAGGATGGCCCAGCGCCCCCGCCGAACGGGCAGCCGGCGCCCGGCCGACCGGGTGGGTGACCGCAAAACAAGGGCGTAGGTGACCGCAAAGTGCAGTCAGCCTGGGTGACGAACGAAGCGCCCACTGCCGCTTCCGCGCGCGGCCCCAGACCCGCCCCGTCCAGCCGACGGGGCTGCCGAGGGTGGCGGCGAGCCGTCCAGCCGCCCGGCGCTGGCGGCGCCCTCCGCTCGGCTAAGATCGGGCATCGCCGTCGGCGGACGCAGGAGGACGACCTTGGAATACCGGAAGTTCGGCAAGTCCGATCTCGGGGTCTCGGCGATCGGCTTCGGCTGCTGGGAAATAGGCGGCCAGCACTACGGCGGCGCCGACGACACCCAGCTGACACACGTCGTCATATGCCCGCGCGCCCGCGGCCGGCGGGTCAGGTTTACATATCCACGCAGGAATCGATAGGTTCGGTCAGCTGGGGGCCGCTCCCCGATGGGATCAAAGCGACCCCGCCTGTGCCAGCCACTCGCTCGCGAAGCGCAGGTCCGTTCGTGCCGCGATCAGGTCGTAATCGTGGTCGTAGTGCAGGATCCCGAGTTGGTACCGATCGGCGAGCGCAGCCAGTAGCAGGTCGACCGGCGGCATGCGGTGGTGCCCCGAGCGGGCGAGCTGGCGTTGGGCCTCGACCGCGCGCCGTTCGACCGTCTCGTCGATCGTCAGCCACGGCAGCGCGAGCAGCTCCTCCATGAGCTCGCGGTGGTCCGCGGCCGTCCGCGCGGAGTAGCCGGCCTCGAGCAGGAAGGGGAGGCACGCCGCGATCCGACCGGACTCGATGGCGGCGGCCACATCGTCGACCCGGGACGGCGGGAGGCGCGGGTGGCCGAGGCGCGCCCAGGCCGAGTTGTCCAGCAGGAAGGAGCCGGTCAGCCGCGCGCCCAGCCGTTCCGACGGACATCCTCCGCCGCGTCGGGGTCGACCGGCACCTGGCGATCCCGCACGCGCTGCGCGAGGCGCTGGCGCAAGGCCCGCTGCTCCCCTCGGCTCGCGCGGAGCTGGGCCACCTTCTCGCGGGCGCCCAGTACGACGAGCTCCGACAGCTCGACCCGGGCTCCGCCGAGCTCAGCTCTGAGCTCGTCCAGCGCGGCCTGGACCCGCGCTGTCTCGGTTATGGCGTGGCGGCGGCGGGCGGTCGGCATCGAGCGAAGTGTAGCACCGGTGCGACACCCGGAACGCTCACCGCCTGGTCGGACAGCGGCTGGGCGCTGGTACGTCTGGGACTACGGCGCGGCCGCGCCAGCCGACGCGCGGACCGTGTCGCCCGAAACCTGGCCCGCGAGCCGGCGCGAGCGAGGGCCGTCCCATCGTCGACTGACCAGCGCGCCCGGGCGCAGGACGCCGAGGAGCAGCGCGTTTCGCCGGTCGAACACCGCGCCGGCCATCGCGTACGTGGCCGGGGCCCGTCGCGCGTCGCAGGATCGCCTGCGAAACACGCCCACGGGCTCGGATAAGATCCCGCCCTGAGTAGATCGGAGGACGGTTTTGGAGTACCGCAACCTGGGCAAGGACGGCCCAAAGGTCTCGGCGATCGGCTTCGGCTGCTGGGAGATAGGCGGCCAGCACTACGGCGGCACCGACGACGCCGAAGTGACCCGGGCGATCCACCGCGCGATCGACCTGGGCGTGACGCTCTTCGACACCGCGCCGAACTACGGCTTCGGCGGCTCCGAGATCGTGCTCGGCAAGGCGCTCGGCGCCCGGCGCAAGGACGTCGTCCTCGTCTCGAAGACCTGCATCGACTGGGACCCGGTCACCAGGACGATCAAGCACGACGGGCGCTACTCGACCGTGAAGCGGCTGAACGAGGAGAGCCTGAGGCGGCTCGGCACCGACCACCTCGACCTGCTGCTGATCCACTGGCCCGATCCGGAGACGCCGATCGAGGAGACGATGCGCGCCCTGAACGACCTCCTGAAGGAAGGCAAGACGCGCTACGTCGGCGTCTCGAACTACACCAGCTACGAGCTGCGCGAGGCGACGAAGCACGCCCCGATCGTCGCCAACCAGGTGGGCTACAACCTGTTCGACCGCCGGTGGGAGCGGGAGATGTTCCCGACCGCGCGCGAGCTGGGCGTCGGCGTGATGGCCTACGGGCCCATGGCCCACGGCCTCCTCACCGGCACCTTCCGCGCCGACCAGCAGTTCGGCCCCGAGGACTGGCGCCGCCGCGGCGTGATCTTCGGCCAGACCCTCTTCGGCCCCAACCTGCCCCAGAACGTGCGCGTCGTCGAGCAGCTCAAGGGCGTCGCCGCCGAGCTCGGCACGACCTTGCCGCGCCTGGCGCTCGCGTGGGTTCTGCGCAACCCGGCCGTGACTGTCGCGCTCTCGGGCTGCCGCACCGTCGCCGAGATCGAGGAGAACGTCCAGGCGCTCGACGTGAGGATCCCGAACGACGCGCTGGCGTGGATCGACGAGGTCATGAAGGGCGCCGCTGGCCAGGTGGACCAGGTGCCCGGCCGCCACCACCAGCCGCCGGTCGCCGTCGGGGTCTAGGTTGGGCGCGCCGTCGGAAACCCTCGGCCCGGGCCGCGGCGAGCAGGCGGCCGTCGTAGGCGACGACCGTCCAGGGGCTCGCCCGACATGAGCGCAGCCAGCCGAGCCGTGGCCAGATGGATGGCGTCGACGCTCCCGAGCGTCGGGGACCGATAGTTGCCGAAGCAGATCTTCCCCTTCCGCCACGTCCACCTCGACTTCCACACCTCGCCCCTGATCCCCAACGTCGGCGACGACTTCGACCCCGACGAATTCGTCCGAACCCTCCGTGAGAACGCGGTCGACTCGATCTGCCTCTTCGCCCGCTGCCACCACGGGATGGCCTACTACCCGAGCAAGGTCGCGCCAGCGCACCCGCACCTGAGCCGCGACCTGCTCGGCGAGCAGCTCGACGCGTGCCACCGTGCCGGGATCAACGCGACCGCCTACACGACCGTCGTCTGGGACGAGTGGACGGCCGAACAGCACCCGGAGTGGCGCCAGGTCGACAAGAGCGGCCGGCCGGTCGGGCGCGGGCCGCTCGACCTGAGCCACCGGTGGCGGTTCCTCTGCATGAACACGCCCTACGCCGACTTCCTGGCCGCCCACGTCGAGGAGCTGCTGCGCGGCTACCCGGTCGACGGGCTGTTCGTGGACATCGTCTTCCAGCAGCCGCCCGGCTGCGTCTGCGAGCACTGCCTGCGCTCGATGCGGTCGAAAGGGCTCGACCCGACCTCCGACGCCGACCTGCACCACCACTCGCGGCTGGTCGAGCGCGCGTTCATGACCCGGATGAGCGACCTGGTGTGGTCGCTCAGGCCCGGCCTGCCGATCTTCTACAACTCGCGCCTGCGGCTGACGGCCGACCCGGCCGACGGCAACGGCCCCGAGCTACAGCACCAGACGCACGTCGAGATCGAGTCGCTGCCCTCCGGCGGCTGGGGCTACAACCACTTCCCCCTTTTCGTCCGCTACTTCCAGACACAGGGAGTCCCACACCTCGGCCACACCGGCCGCTTCCACCGCTCGTGGGGCGACTTCGGCGGCCTGAAGCCGCGCGCCGCGCTCGAGTACGAGTGCTTCCGCATGCTCGCCTCCGGCTCCGCCTGCTGCGTCGGCGACCAGCTCCACCCGCGCGGGCGGCTCGACCCGGCCGTCTACGCCCGCATCGGCGACGTCTACCGGCAGGTGCGGGACGTCGAGCCCTGGTGCCGCGACGCGTCGCCGCTGGCCGACGTCGGCGTGCTGCTGGCCGGCACGATCCCGCCCGACCAGCGCCAGCCCGACCTGGCGGCCGAGGAGGGCGCCATGCGCATGCTCCTCGAGCTCCACCAGCAGTTCCAGCTCGTCGACCGCGACGCCGACCTCGCGCGCTACCGGCTGCTCGTCCTGCCCGACGCGGTCGCGGTCGACGAGCCGCTGCGCGCCAGGCTCGACGCCTTCGTCGCCGCCGGCGGCGCGCTGCTCGCGACCGGCCGCTCGGGCCTCTCCGCCGAGCACCCCGAGTGGCCGACGCTCGGCGTCCGCTGGCTCGGCCCGAGCGCGCACGAGCCGGCTTACCTCCAGCTCGCGGGCCCGCTCGCCGACGCCGCGCCGCCGATGGCCCACGTCGTCTACGACCGCGGCGAGCGGGTCGCCGCCCTCCCGGGCGCCGAGGTCCTCGGCCGGGTCGGCCTGCCGTACTTCAACCGGACGCCCTTCACCTACACGTCGCACATGCACGCGCCGCTCGAGCGGCTCTCCGACGACCCGGCCGTCGTCCGCAACGGCCGCGCCGCCCACGTCGCCTTCCCGCTCTTCGGCGCCTACCGCCGCTGGGGCAACCAATCGCACAAACAGGTCGTCGCCGTCCTCCTCCGGATGCTGCTCCCCGACCCGCTCGTGCGCGCCGCGCTGCCCTCCACCGCCGAGGTTACCCTGCTCACCCAGGAGGCCGAGCGGCGCCTCGTCGCCCACCTCCTCCACTACGTCCCCCAGCGCCGCGCCGAGGGGCTCGACCTCGTCGAGGACGTCATCCCCCTCCACGACGTCCAGCTCGCCGTCCGGCCGGGCGCCGCCCCGCGCCGCGCCTACCTCGCGCCGCAGGACGCGGAGCTGCCGGTCCACTGGGACGGGACGTACGCCACGGTGCGGGTGCCGCGCGTCGACGGCCACCAGCTCGTCGTGTTCGACGTTTAGACCGAAGGACGGAAAGACGGAAAGGTGGTACGATCGACGTCGTGCCAACGCACCGGGCGAAGGCGACGGTCTACATCGACCGTGATCTGCTGCGCGCGGTAAAGGTCCTCGCGGCGAGCTCGGGCCGCCACGACTACGAGGTGCTCGAAGACGCGCTCCGTCAATACCTGGGGTCGCCCACCGCCGAGTCGACGCGCCGCGAGCTGCGCGAGCTGCTCGCGCGCGTCGGCCAGCGCTCGGACCTCACCGATGGGCAGGCGTTGGAGCTCGCCTACGGAGAGCTGCACGCGGCGCGCCGCGTCCGCCGGCCGTAAGTGCCGCCGCGGGTCGTCCTCGACCCCGGCGTGCTGGTCGCCGCGGCGATCGCGCCGTCGGGAGTCTGCGCGCGGCTCCTCGACGCCGCCCTCGACGGACGAATCGGCTTGATCGTCTGTCCCGCGCTGACGCAGGAGCTGCGCGACGTGCTCCACCGCCCGAAGTTCCGGCGGTACTTGTCCCCGGGCGAGGTGGACCGGTTCGTGGCATTGGTCGAACGGGTCGCCGAGCACCACCCGGACCCGACGGTCGAGACAGCGATCTCGGCGGACCCCGACGACGAGTACCTGGTCGCTTTGGCACGAGCAGCCGAGGCGGACAGCCTGGTCTCTGGCGACCCGCACCTCCTCGACCTCGGAGACCCAGGGCCACCCGTGCTGCGACCGCCCGACCTCCTGGCTCGGATCACCTAGGAGTCCGGCCGGAAAGTCGGTTGACGGTGGGGCCGGGTCACGGGGGTAGGATAGCGGTCAGGGGCGCGGGGACGCCGTTGAGGGGGCCCCGGCCGGGGGTGAGCGGAGATGCTGGGGACGCGCCACGGCCAACGGG
>DASRFH010000097.1:0-4814 GCA_035651675.1 Chloroflexota bacterium
GTCGTCGAGGAGTTGGTCTCCGCGCGAGCCGACGCGGCGACCATCCGACGGCTGGCGGCACGCGTGGCAGAACAGGCAAACGCTGGCCTGGCTCGGCGGTGAGGTAGACGCGGCCGGGATCCCGTGCGCGCCTGCTCCGGCGTCTGGCAGTCCGGGCCAAGGCCGGGGCTGCCGCCCCGAGCCACCCAGCGCCCCTTCGAGCTTGGCGGCTCCGGACCCGGTTGCTCTACCCTCTTAGTCGCTTTCGACCGAGGGGTCGGAGGCTTGATCCTTGTCGGCGCGCCGCCGTCACTCCCAACTGGATACCGCGGGTGTTCCGAGGAACATTTATTGCGGGTAGGAGAAGGTGATTCCCACGCTTGGCTCGCTCGCGCCCAACCTGCCGCTAGCCGTGACCGCGGTCGTCTGGCTGATGCTCGTCGAGCTTGCCAAGACGGTGCGGTGGTGGTCGCTGATCGGCGCCGGGCGCCCGCGCTTCGCGGCGTGCCTCCGCGCGCTGGTCGCCGGTCAGGTGACGAACCAGCTCTCGCCCCTGCGGGCGGGCGACGCCGTGCGGATCGGCCTCTTCGTCGCGCAAGGTGGCGGGCTCGTCTCCGGAACGGCGGCGATGGCGGCGGCCAAGACGATGGACGCCATCTGCCTAACGACGATCGGGGCGCTCGTGGCGGGCTCCGCGGCGCTTGGGCAGTCGCGGCTGGCGCTCGCCGGCGCTGCGCTGGTCATCGCGGCGTGCGCTTGGTTGGTCCTGGCTGGGGACCGCGTGCGTGGCCCGATTGGCGTGCTCGAACGGCTCCCGGGGGTCCGGAAGCTCCGACTCGCCTCGCTGATCGACGTCGGGCAGGCGCTGCGGCAGCCGCGCGTGCTCGGCGCGGTCCTGGCCACGACCGCGATGGTGTGGGCCTGTGGGATGGCCGCGAACTGGGCGGTCCTCGCCGCGGTCGGCATCGCGCCGACCGTCGACCTGGCCGCGCGGATGATCGTGCTGGGCTACCTGGTCGGGGTGCTGCCGGCGCCGCCGGTGCGGCTCGGGGTGGTGGAGGCCGGTGTCGCGGCGGCCCTGACGTCGGGCGGCGTACCTTTGGCGGACGCCGTCGCGGCGGGGATAGTATTCCACGCGTGTCAGCTGGTGGAGCTGGGGGTACTGGTGGTGGCGAGCCTGGCACTGGTGAGGCGCTCGAAGCTAGCGTCGTGATCCCGGCGCACAACGCGGCCGGGACGCTCCACAGATGCCTGACCGCCCTCCGCGAAGAGGGTGTGCCTGGTCGGCGCGCCGAGCTGATCGTCGTGGACGACGGTTCCAGCGACGACACCGCCGCGATCGCCTGCTCCTACGGCGCGCGCGTTCTGGCGAGCGGCGGGCGGGGGCCGGCCGCGGCGCGCAACCTGGGCGCGCGCGCCGCGCGCGGCGCCGTCCTCGTGTTCCTGGACGCCGACACGGCGCCGAAGCGCGGCTGGCTCTCGGAGATGCTGGCGCCGCTGGACGATCCGTGCGTGGTCGGGGTGAAGGGGCGGTACGACACCGACCAGCACGGCCTCGTCGCGCGCTTCTCGCAGCTCGAGTTCGAGGAGAAGTACGCGCGGCTCGAGCGGGCAGCGCGGGTGGACTTCGTCGACACCGGCACCGCCGCGTTCCGCCGGGGCGCCTTTCTCGACGTCGGCGGGTTCGACGAGAGCTTCCCAGCCTCCTCGGCCGAGGACGTCGAGCTGGCGTTCCGACTGGCCGCGCGCGGCGCCCGCTTCGCCTTCAACCCCAGCGCGGTCGTGCTGCACCGTCACAGCGAGTCGCTCCTCGACTACCTGCGCAAGAAGCTGCGCTACGGCTACTTCCGCGTGCGCGTCTACCAGCGCCACCCCGACAAGGCGCTCGGCGACTCGTATACACCCCGGACGATGGCCGTCCAGATCGGGCTCGCCGGGTTCGTTGGCCTCGCCGCGGCCGGCGCGCTCGTCGGCTGGCGCGCGGCGCGGTACGCCGCGGCTGGCGGCGCGGTCGCGTTCGGAGCCACGACGCTGCCGCTGGTGCGGCGCGCCCTGGAGCGGGACCCGGCGTCAGCCGCGCTCGTCCCGCTTCTCGTCTTCGCGCGCGCGTTCGCACAGGGGCTTGGCATCGCCGCCGGCGGGGTGGTCACGCTGCTGCGGGGGCGGTAGGCGGCTCAGCCGACGGCTCGCGTCAGGTACGCCGGCACGAACGTCCGGACGAAGACGACCACGTCGAGCGCCGCGAGCGCGACGATGACCGCGACGGCCGGGGCCAGCGTGCCGGCGAGCCGCCGGGGCAGCAGCGCGCGCCCCCCCACGGCGTAGAGCGCCGCGATGGGGGCGATGGCGACGAAGAGGTACCTCCCCGTCGGCACGGAGAAGGGCTCGAAATAGGAGAGGCGCTCGAGCACGGTGAGCGGGATGAGCGTCGCGACGATCCCAATGAGAAAGAGGACCACGAGGGGCCGACCGGTGGCCCGCGTGCTCGGCCGAAGCCAGAGCGCGAGCTGGATCGCCAGACCCGCTGCGCACGCGACCGTGACGTACCCGAGGACGGCGTACAGCCACTCGTCGAGCTGGACGCTGTACCACCCAAGGACGCCCCAGAAGCTGGTGTGGAGCTGGTCCAGGTAGAAGCGGACCATGCCAGGCGTTCGAGGGTCGGCGAGGCGGCCGTCGAAGAGCCTCGTGACCTGGTCCGGCTCGTTCAAGAAGTAGTAGACGAGCGCATCACGGGCAGCGCTCAGCGGCCCGACGCCGAGCACGACGCCCACCCCGACCGCCAGGGCTCCGGCGACGATCGCCGTCGCCGCGAGCAGCCAGCGGCGCCCGCGCATCGCGACGGGCCGCACCGCGGCGACGAGCAGCCACCACGGCACGAGGACCAGCGCGGCGCGCTTCGCGAACACGGCGACGATCAGCAGTGCGGTCGCGGCCAGCCAGCCACGCCACCGGAGCGGCCGCGACAGGCCCCGGCAGAGGAGGAGAATGGTGGCACCGCCGAGCAGCGTCACCATGTTGTCGGTGTTGACCACACCGCCCATGAACGCGTGCATCGGCAGCGCCGCGACGAACGCCCCCGCCACGAGCGCGACGAACCGGTCGCCCGGCGCGATCTCGCGGCCGACCCCGTACGCCACGAGCACGGTGAGCGCGCTCCCGAGCGCCGTCACCACCCGTGCCACCCGGAGCTGCGCCTCGAGCGGCGCGCTTTGGAACGGAACGAGCGCGGCGGCGAGCAGGAAGTGGTACGGCGAGATGCTCTGCTTGAGCTGCGTCGAGCTCCCGGCCCAGATCTCGTAGAAGGTCTTCGGCGGCGTGGCGGGCGGCGGGCGGTTCGCGTAGGTCCAGAAGTGGTTCCGGACCAACGACCCGATGATTGCCGTCTGGAGCTCGGGCGAGTCGTCGTCCATGCGCATCAGCCGGTGCTCGCGCCAGAGCTGTGCGCGCTTGTCGACCAGCAGCCGGACGTACTCGAAGTGGCGCGGCTCGTCGGGCCCTTGCCAGGGGGGGAGCAGCAGCGCGACCGCGAGCCGGGCGCTGAAGGCGAAGGCGAAGATGGCCGCGAGCGGTAGGTACGCGAACGCGGCTCGGCCCCGCAAGCGTGGGAGCTCGACGGGCGGCGCCGCCGCGACGGATCGAGAGAGCTCCGCGATCGGGTCCGACCTGTTCGTGGGGTAAAGGCAGGCGATTCTAGGCCATCGGCTAGACTCGAACGTCTTGATCCGCCCTCCGTCGTCGCGCCCGTGGGCGCGGCCGCCCGGCAACGGCATCGCGGACGCCACCAACGCGGTCACGGCGCAACCGATGCCCGCGCCGCCGAGCCTCACCGCCTCGGCCGTCCCCTGGGTGCTGGTGCTCGGCGCCGCGGTCGCGGTCCGGCTCGCGCTGATCGTCCTCACGGCCGGGTACCAGGCGCCCTGGCCCTGGGAGGTGGAGGTGATGAGCCGGGCGCTGGTGGAGAGCGGGACGCTCGGCTTCAACTGGTTCGGCCGCACGCCGATCGAGCCGAGCGCGTTCTTGCCCCCGGTCTACCCCCTGGTCGTCGCCGCCACGATGTGGCTCGGCGGCGCTCAGTACGTGCTCGCCCTGCGCCTCGCCCAGCTAGTCGTATCGACGATCGGCGTCGGGGTGCTCGTCCTCGTGGCGCGGGAGGTCGGCGGGTCGCGCGGCCTCGGCTTCCTCGCGGGCTTGATCGGCGCTCTCTACCCGACGTTCGTCATCGCGACCGTCCAGGTCAACACCGTCGCGTTCGAAGTGCTGTTCGTCGAGCTCTTCGCGCTGGGGCTGCTGCGCTGGTGGCGCGTTCGCTCGCTGGCGTGGCTGGTCGGGTCCGGTCTGGCGCTGGGGCTGCTCACGTTGACGCGTGGGCCCGCCGCGCTGCTGTGGCTGGTCGCGGCCGCCTGGCTGTCGTTCGCTCGGCCTTCGGCGCCGGTGCCCCGCCGGATGCTCCAGCTGGCCGTCTTCACGCTCGCGATGGTCGCGCCGATGGTGCCGTGGGCGGCGCGCAACTACGCCGTGTTCCACCAGCCGGTCCTGATCGCGACGAACGCCGGCTACAACTTCTGGGTCGGCCACAACGCCTCCGCCAACGGCGAGTTCGACTCGACGTGGGGCGCCAACCAACCGTTGATCGACCAATCCGCGGCGCTGAGCGAGCCGGAGCGCGACCGCTTCTACATGCAGCGGGCGCTCGCGTACGTCCGCGATCACCCGGCGGACGAGGTCGCGCTGAGCGCGCGGAAGCTCTGGTACTTCCTGTGGTTCCGGCCGACGCTCGGCTCGTCCTACCAGAACGACCAGCGCCTGCGCGACGCCGGCGAGCTGGCCTTGAT
>DASRFH010000098.1:0-9899 GCA_035651675.1 Chloroflexota bacterium
GCGGGCCGGCCGCACCGGTGTGTTCCTGAGCCATCGGGACGAGGATCGAAACAATATCGCGGGCTCTTGCGATTTCGGCACCCGTCCGACCCGCCGGCTGTGGGCGGCCATTATACGTCGACTGATGCTCGTTGGCGTACGCTCCCTAGGGGATTCGATTAGGCGACAGGCGTCTTGTTCGTCCGACGCGGATGCGGCAGCGACGCCTTGATCGTGTTGGCGTGGGTGGGGAGTCGGAGCCCGCGCATCATCGCACTTACGCCCTCTAGGAGCCGTTCCCGATCGTGAGGACGGCTTTGTCGACGCGCCAACGGCGGCCCTTCGATCCGCGTCGACCAGCGGACGACCGCCGCCCAGCTCGTCACGGTCGCCAACCGGTGGGCCGACCCAGGCTGCTGCCGCTCGCAGCTGCTGATCGTCGCGCTCAAGACGGTGTCGGGGAGGTAGCCGATGGCCGACGGGAGCGGGCCCATCGACCGGATGCCCAACGGCCCGCAGGTGTTGTCGGCGGGGTGGTCGAGTTGCCCGACGCCGGTCTTCCTTCCACCGCGTGCTCACACCGTACACGCTGCAATCGCTCGGCTACAGCCAGGACCAGGTCAACGTGGTCGACGCGGCCTGCTTCGACCACTGGACAATTGAGTCCGACCCGTACGGAGCCGACCCGGCCCCGGCGCCGACTCTCTCCCGCCGCCAACCCCCGCGCCGCCGACCACGACGTGAGGAGCCAGCGAGACGATCTCGAACGCGACACCGGCGACCGCCGCGCCCGGCGCCGACGCGGCGCCGGGCCTTGACGACCTCCTGACCCCGACGGCGGAGGGCGCGTTCGGTGAGGGACTCTGGTGCCGGCGCGCCGATCCGTCGCCGGATACCCGGCCCGCAGGGTCTCAGAGGATCGGCGGGCCTGGGCGGCGGCCGCGCCAGTCCGAGCACGTGAGCACCGAGACGACCTCGTTGTCGATCACGTGGTACTGGACCCACACGAGGTCGCCGTCGTAGTAGAGCCGTGCCTCGTCGCCGATCCTCACGATGTGCTTCTGCTCGCCGTCGGCGTACGGGTCGACCTCGAGGAGGCCGAAGATCCGGTCGGTCTCCTCGAACGCCTCCTGGCCCATCCGCTGCCATTGCTCTAGCGCACGCGGCGTCAGGACCACGCGGAAGCGGGGCGGCATCGCCCCTAGCGGCGGCTCGCTCCGCGGAACGCTGCCGCGCGGCGCCTCGCCTCGGCGAGCGGGATCCCCTCGCCCCGGCGCTCTTGTTCGAGGCCGATCCGGCCTCCCTCGACGAACTCGGGATCGCTCAGCACCGCGATGGTCCTGAGGTGGTTGACCGCTTCGCGCGCGAGCGCGTCCTTGACCGCGTCGTGGCCACCACTGTTCGAGGACTTCATCGGGTCCGCCTCCCGGTTGGGGACTCTAGTGCAACCATCGGGATCGCGCAGCTTACCGGACAGGGTGCTCGGCCGCAAGCGGTCTGCCCATAGAAACGCCCACCGCGTGCTCCCTTACCACCGAAACGTGACGATTCAAGTCACCTCAACCCAGGTACCAGGCGAGGTGCCGCCACGAAAACAGTCGGCGGCGGCGCGCCGTTCGAACGCCCCGAGGGCGAGCTCGAGCATCTGGCCGTGCGCACCGCTCCCTCCGCCGCCCCCGGGCGGCCATCCGAGCGGCCGCGCGTCTGGAGCCGACCCAGTTCTCCTTCGGCTCGACGCAGTCCATCGGCCGCCCGATGAGCCGCCAGCACCTCGAACGGTCATCGAGCGATACAGCTGCGCGGCCGGCGTCTACGTCGAGTCGAACGGCCGGCTCGACCTGCCCAGCGCCCCGCATTTCCGCCACGGCTCGGCCGCGCACCAGCTCCGCGAGGGTGTGCCGCTGTCGGAAGTCCAGCAGCAGTTAGGGCACGACAGGACGACCATCTACACGAAGTTGACCAGCCCCGAGCGCCGCGGCTACGCACGACCGCGTGCAGTGGTGAAGCCCCGGGATCCCACAGTGCGCCGCCACAGTCGGCGCGCCCGCGCTCCCGGCGGCTGGCGGGTGGCTCAACTCGAAACCCGCGCTCGTCAACGCGCCTTTGACCCAATTCGGGGCCCGCACGCGGGGATTTCGAAACCGTTGCGCCTGTTGCGATCCAAGGGTGGGTGGGGTTCCGTGTGCCGCGCCCTGGCGCGTCCGGGCTGATGCTCCCGGGGCCCTCAGGGATCACCGGCGGCGCCCGCCGCGCGGCAGGTGGCGGATCCGTTCGCGCTGCTCGGCCAGTGCGGCCTCGAGGCGCGGGCGGACGCGCTCGGCCTCCTCCGGTTCGGGGCTGAGCGCGGCGATGCGCGCCAGCGCCAGCGCGACCGCGGCGTCGACGTCGCCGGTGCGGTGGTCGCCAGTCGCCCGGTCGCCGGTGGCCCCGTGTTTTTCGCGCGCGCCCCACTCGACGTCCCAGTGACCGCCACGGAACCGCAGCGCCACGTAGGCGCGCTCTGCCCGATCCGTCCAGTAGAACAGCCAGCGCTCGTCCACGCCGTCGTCCCTCCTGCGCCACCTCAACCGTCGCCGCCCGGCGCGTCCACCTCGGTGTCGATCCCGTGGCGTCCCCGGGCCTGCACGTGCAGCGCCGCGGCGTTGGCGTACGGCGTACCGCGGGTCGGGCGGCGGAGCCCGAATGGCGTCGGCCCGAAGTGCGCCGACCAGTGGTGGTCGTGGCGCTCGGCCCGGGCTGCGAGCTCGGCCCCGCGGCGGCCGCGGTGGAAGTCGGCCGGCGAGCCCATCGTCTTGGTGCTCACCGCTCCTCCCCTTCGTCGGCCCTGGCAACCTCGGCCGCCGGCGGTGGCGGGTTCGGGCGCAGTCGGCGCGGCTCCCGCCGGCTCGGCACGGCGAACGTCGGCTCGCCGCGCTGCCCAGCGACCCGCCGCTCGAGCTGGCGCTCGGCGTCCTCGACGGCGAGCCGGGCGGCGCGGTCTGGCGTTTCGGCGTGCTGGTGGCTGACCAGGTGCGCACCCAGCGGTTCGAGCCGCACCCGCAAGTCGGCGTCGTAGCGTCGCTGGTCTTTCCTCAGCCAGAGACGCAGCACGGCCCGCGGCTCGGGGTGGTGCGCAAGGCGCCGACCGAGCGACGCCAGCCGGCGGCGCACGCGCCGCTCGACGAGCGGGTCCATCGCGAAACCGCGCTGCTCGATGTTCGCCTCGAAGGCCACTTGCCATCCTCCCGCGGGGGGACGAAAGCGCGGGATCGTCCTTCACCGCGCAACCACCGTACGACCGGCGGGTTACGGCGGTCGTTTCGCTGCGTTGCTGGCGGGTAGACGCGCCCGCAAGAGCCCGCGCGCGGCGCGACGGGCACGCCCATGTCGGGCCGTCCTCCGAGGCCGTCTCCTCCCGCCGCCCCCGCAGGGCCTGAGGACAGCCGGTCGATCGTCCACAAGCGCACAGCGATCCGCGACCTTGGGACACGGTGGGCATTCGGCCCCTGAATAGCCGTGTCGAGCGCCAACGGCGCAGCGGTCGTGTGGACCCGCGCCGCTTCGGCGGCGGTGAGCAAGTACTCAGGCGGGTCGGGCGACTGCCGGCACTGCACGGGCGGATGGGGTGCCGTTCGGTCTGGCGGGTGGCCAAGGGGCGAGCATGGCGGCTGTCGACTGGTGTCGGGTGGTATGCTCCGGCGCCGATCCCGCTGCCGGCTCCGCCAGGCCGTGTGTGATCGAGCCAGGATAGGAGCAGAGCGATGAGTGAGCTGGCGCGCATCACCATGCGGCCCGAGCAGTGCGGCGGGCGCCCGTGCATCCGCGGGCTGCGCGTGCGCGTCAAGGATATCCTCGACCTGCTCGCCGCCGGCGCCACCCGTGAGGAGATCCTCGAGGACTATCCGTATCTGGAGCCGGCGGATATCTCCGCGGCCCTGGAATTCGCCGCGCGGGAGGCCGACCATCCGGTGCTGCGCGTGGCCTGATGCGCTTCCTGGTGGATGCCCAGCTTCCACCAGCCCTGGCTCGCTGGCTCGCCGAGCGGGGGCACGTCGCCGAGCACGTCTCGGACGTCGGGCTCCAGGCCGCTGATGATCGCATCCTGTGGGACCACGCTGTGTCCGTGGGGGCGGTGATCATCACCAAGGACGAGGACTTCGCGCTGCGACGGACGCTGTCGGCCGCGGGACCGGCCATCGTGTGGGTGCGCCGCGGGAACACGCGCCGCCGCGAGTTGCTGGCGTGGTTCGAGCCGCTCCTGCCGCTCGTGGTGGACCTACTGGCACGGGGGGAGCCGCTGGTCGAGATCACCTGACGCTGCGCTGGGCGGGCGCGCTGATGTCGTGCCGCGGGCGCATCGCGCGTCGACCTGCTGGCGGGGTTAGCCGAGATCGGATCACGGGCCGGCGCGAGGGCAAGCCAGGCACTCGGCGGGAGTCCAAATGGCGGGAGGAGCGGCTACCAAAATGGGAAGCGGACGCACGGAGGCGCTGAATGTCCCGACAGGTCAGCGCGCGAATGGTGCGTGTCGCACCGCGCGGTCCTGGCCACGGTGCGCAGCACGCTCAAGTCGGCCACACGACCGGGGAGGCCTGAGGCCGTGAGCGAGCAAGCCATCAACGTGGCGTCACCACGCCGCGCCGGGCTGGTACGTGCCAGCGCTCCACTCCTTGCCCCGCGGGTCCAGGACGCGAGCGCGGCGCGTCCCCCACTCGGTGTCTTCCGGGGGGATGACGCCGCGCCCACCGGCGGCGCGCGCCTGGCTGTACCAGGCGTCGACGGCGCTGGCCTGAGCGAACCACAGGTATAGCCCATCGCCCACACTGCGGCCGACGAGGGGCCGGGTCAGGTACGCCGCGTCGGTGCTCGCCACCATCAGCACCACCGCGCCACGGCGTACCTCGGCATGCAGGACGGTACCGTCCGCGGCATCCTGGCGGCGCGGGAGCTCGAAACCAACGTACCCCAACACGCGCCGCGTACGGGCCAAGCGCCGCAGGTCGCTCCTCAACCAGAGGCGCGGCACGGCCCGCGGCTCGGGATGGTGCGCAAGGCGCCGACCGAGCGACGCCAGCCGGCGGCGCACGCGCCGCTCGACAAGCGGGTCCATCGCGAAACCGCGCTGCTCGATGTTCGCCTCGAAGGCCACTTGCCATCCTCCCGCGGGGACGAAAGCGCGGGATCGTCCTTCACCGCGCAACCACCGTACGACCGGCGGGTTACGGCGGTCGTTTCGCTGCGTTGCTGGCGGGTAGACGCGCCCGCAAGAGCGCGCGCGGCGCGACGGGCACGCCGTTGACGTTCGGTTCACCCGGAGCAACCACCGGATCAACTCCGGTGCGCCAGTCTGTGCACGAAGGAGCCGCGGGATGCACCTGGCGTCGACGGATCGGTTCGCGCTGCTGGCGGGCTCCGCGAACCCTGCCCTGGCCGAGAGCGTGGCGAACCGGCTCGGCGTCGCGCCGATGGAGCGGGACGTCGGGCGCTTCCCCGACGGGGAGCTGCGGGTCGCGCTGGGCGCCAGCGTGCGCGGCCGCGACGTGTATCTCGTGCAGCCAACCGCGCCACCCGTCGACCAGAACCTCGTCGAGCTGCTGCTGCTCGCCGATGCCTGCCGGCGCTCGGGCGCGGCCCGCCTCACCACGATGGTCCCGTACTTCGGCTACGCGCGGCAGGAGCGCCGCCAGGGCCGCGAGCCCGTCTCCGCGCGGCTCGTCGCGGACCTGGTCGAGGCGAGCGGCGTCGATCGGATCGTGGCGGTCGACCTGCACGCGCCGGCCATCGAGGGCTTCTTCCGGATCCCGGTCGAGCACCTGACGGCTGTGCCCTTGCTGGCCGAGCGGGCGTCGACCTGGCTGCCGCCCGACTCGGTCGTCGTCGCGCCGGACCTCGGCGCAGTCAAGGTGGCCGAGCGCTACGCCCGGATCCTGGGCTTGCCCCTGGCCGTCCTGCACAAGACGCGCTCAGGCGATGGGGCGGTTTCGGTGCGCGCGCTGACCGGCGAGGTCGAAGCGCGCGCGCCGCTGGTCGTCGACGACATGGTCAGCACCGGCGCCACGGTGGACGCGGCCGTCCGGGCGGTGCTCGCGGCGGGCGCGCGGCCCGAGGTGGTCCTCGCGGCGACCCACGGCCTGTTCGTCCCGCCCGCCGACGCGCTGCTCTCCGCGCTGCCGATCCAGAGGGTCGTCGTGACCGACAGCGTGGCGGTACGCCACGACCTCGGTCTGCCGCTCGATGTGGTTGGACTGGCCCCGCTCCTGACCGAAGCAGTCCGACGGCTGCACCGCGACCGCTCGGTGGGGGAGCTCGTCGCCGCCACGGCATCGGCGTGAGCAGGCACTGGAGCCACGCGATCAAGAGGAGGCGACACATGACCTGCCGGGAGCGCCTCGAGATGTACTTGCACGCCCATCGCGCGCCCTTCGCCGAACAGCACCATCCCACCGCCCACACAGCGCAGACGGCGGCGCGGAGCGAGCGCCTTCCGCCCCAGATGGAGGCCAAGATGGTCGTCGTCGCCGACGGGGTCGAGACGACGCTGGTCCTCCCCGCCTCGCACCGCCTCGACGTGGAGCGAACGGCGATGGTGCTTCGGGCCAACCGCCTGAGGCTCTCCGAGGAGTTGGAGTTCGCCGGGCGCTTTCCCGACTGGGCGGTTGGCGCGGAGCCACCGTTCGGGAACCTTCACGGCATCGGCGACAAGCGGATCGCGGGCTCCGTGGACGACCACCTGTGCCCGTCTACGTCGACATGGCGCTCGCGGAGGACGACACCATCGTCTTCCCGGTCGGCACCTACGCCGACACGATGAGCCTCGAGTACGCGGACTTCGCGCGCTTGGTGCGCCCGACTGTGGCGACCTTTGCTCACCGGAGCTCACCGGAGGAATGAGGGACGGATCCGGATCGCCATAGCCCGGGCGGTGATCGGCGAGCACAGCCGCCCCGTCGCCGGTGCGGCGCCACCGGGCTCCAGAGGCTGCTCAGCGCAATCAGCCCCGGCCGCCCCGCTCCATATCTACAGCCGCGCGCAACGCTCGGTTACCCGCACCAGGACTCCGTTCGCGGCACCTGGCGTTGGTCGCCGCGCCGCGGTGCCGATCACGGCGAGCCATCGGTTGTCTGGTCGGTCGGCGCAGCCTGGTCGCCGCCTTGGTCGGGGGCGGCGCCCGCGTTGGGAGGCGTGGGATCGCGCCGAACGGGCACGGGCGTGATCGAGTCGGCGCGCAAGAAACCGCCCGCCGCTGGGGCGTGATCGCGGATGTTGGGCAGCGATGCGCGCGGGATGATGAACGGGCCGGTGCTCGGCGGGTGTGCCGGTCGCAGCGTCGGCGTCGGGTAGACGGTCTCCTCGCGCCCGGGCGTCGGCGTGCCGCGCGTTGGAGCGCCGGTCGATGGGGTCGGCGCGGCGCGCGGCGTCGTCGAGGCGTCCGGCGTCGTCGACCTGCCCGGGGCCGGCGTGTAGACCGAGGCTGCCGGCAGGCCGGCGGCGGGCCCGGCCGTGCGAGGTGGCGCCGCGAGTGGGGCGGCCGCGAGCTCGCCCGGGCGGCGGACGCCGCCGTCGTGAACCGACGTCGTCTGAGGTGGCCTGCCGACGGCCGGTGGCGTCGGCGGCACGCCCTCGCGGAGGAAGGGTGTCCTTTCCTGGCTGCTCGCGAGGACGACGGCCGGGCGGGCCGGCCGCGCGGGAGCCGGCGCGGCCGGCTCCGCGCCCGGCCCACAGCCGAGCACCAGCGCCGTCGCCAGGAGCGCCGCGCGTGCCAACCGAGCCACCATCGTTCTCACACCGCTTCTACGACCAACTCGGGCACCACACTTGCTAGCATGTATCGGCAATGGAGGCGCTGGGCGCACTCGTTGTCGTCGTGCTGAGCCCATTGCCGCAGCTGTGGCGGCACGTCAACCGCTGTATCGCGCCGCAGGGGCACGTCGTCGTCGGCGCGCAGACGATCGAAGAGGCGCGCCGACGCGCCGACGCCGAAACGCTCGACGTCCTTGCGATCGACGGCCAGCTCCTCGCCCGCGTCGGGTGGCGCGGGCGCGAGATCGCCGAGACACTCGTGCCCGATCGCCCGCTGCCGTTGATCGGCCTCGTCCGGCGGGATGCCCACCGCCCACCGCCCGACTTCGACCTGACGCGCGCGGGCATCGTGGCGCTCTACGAGCCGTTCCAGCCGGCCGAGCTGTCGCTGGTCGTCAACTGGCTGGGGCACCACCCGCCGCGCGCCAACTAATACCGGGGTGCCGGCGGGTCAGTCGCCTCAGGCGCCCGGGCCGCCCGTGTGGCGCGCCACGACGGCGAGCAACTCGCGCGCCCCGAAGGGCTTGGCCAGATAACCCTCGGCGTCGAGCTCGGCGGCCCACTGGGCCGCGTCGTACGCGGCGGTCATCACGACCACGGGTGCTCGCCGGCTGGCCGCTGCCCTGTAGGCGCGGGCGAAGTCCGGCCCGTCGACGACCGGCAACCGCACGTCGAGCAGGACGAGCCTGGGGCACGTGCGCTCGGCCGCGCGCAGCCCCGACGCGCCGTCGCCCGCCGTCGCCACGGCGTAGCCCTCTTCGCCGAGGATCTCCGCGATCGCGTCCCTGGTCGCCTCGTCGTCCTCGACGACCAGCACGGTGGGAGCGGCGGGCACGTTAGGCCCCGCGCGGAGGCGTCGTCGACAGCATCGAATCCACCCGAGCGTCTCGCAACCTCAAGTGTGGAACGCTGTACGCGCCGGCGTGGTTACAAGACGGTTTCACATCCAGGCCCGGCCCCGGTGGGAGCCCGCGGCGGGACGTTCCCCGAACGGTCGCTGCGCCCGACTGCTGCCCTCGGACGCTTCGAGCCAACGCCCCGGCCGCCCGGCCTCAACACGGTGGCCCCGGCAGGGATCGAACCTGCGACCTGGCGGTTATGAGCCGCTTGCTCTGCCGCTGAGCTACAGGGCCACGCGGTCGGGGAGACAGGATTCGAACCTGCGACCCCCACGTCCCAAACGTGGTGCGCTACCAGGCTGCGCCACTCCCCGGCGAGGGAAGAATTATACGGGAGCCGCCCCTCCGGCGACCTCGGCGATCGCGCGGTCGTAGATCGCCTCGATCCGCGGCCAGCTGTAGTTCGTCTCGACGTAACGACGGCCATTGGCGGCCATCCGGGCGCGCTCGACCGGGTGGTCGAGCAGCCACTGGAGGCAGCCGACGAACTCGAGCGGCCCGTCGTAGTAGAGCCCGCCCTGGCTGAGCTCGATGTGCTCGCGGATCACCTCGGCGCGGCCGTTCGCGAGCACCGGGCGGTCGGCCAGCCACGCCTCCAGCGTCACCATCGAAAGGCTCTCGTGCGCCGACGGCATCACGAACGCCGCCGCGGCCGCGAGGACGTCGGCCTTCTCCTGGTCCGACAGGTAGCCGAGGGGCAGGATGCCGGGCGAGCGCGGCAGCTCCATCACGTTCGTGCCGACGAGCGCGAGGGTGAACGGGCGCCGCCGCTGGTACCTCTGGCTCCACTCGACGAGCTCGCCCACGCCCTTGGCGCCCTCGACGCGCCCGACGTAGGCGAGGACGTCTCCCTCGACGCCGTAGCGGCGGCGGAAGGCATCGGCGTCGCCGCGCGGCGGCGGGTCGATGCCGCAGCCGGCGATCGCGCCAGGGATGTGCTCGTTGTGGAACATGCCCTGGATGAAGCGTCGCTCCCATGGCGAGTTCCAGACCATCCAGCGCGGCGCGTGGAAAACGTCGCGGTAGATCGACAGCCGGATCGGCGCTTCGTCGTGGGCGGTCGGCACGAGCGCGGCCCGGCCGCCGGCGAGCGGCAGGCCGAGCACCGTCGGCTCGTACAGGTACGTGAAGAAGAAGATGACGGCGAACCGGTCGCGCTCGCGCTCGATCGCCGCGAGCAGGTCGGGAGAGTGCGGACCCTGGGCCTCGAGCCACGCCAGCTCGTCGGCGCGCGTCCGCGGG
>DASRFH010000099.1:0-32213 GCA_035651675.1 Chloroflexota bacterium
CTGCTCGACGAGGCGGCGCGCGAGGGCGGCGGCCACGGCGCGGGGACGTCGCACATACCGTGAGCACACAGGGATTCGGGCGATGAACGTGGAGACGGTCCAGCAGAACTACGCGGCGCTCCGCGCGCGGGCCGAGGCCGGCTGGCGGGCGCTCGAGAACGCCCAGGTCCCACGCATCCTCGTGCAGCTCGCCGGCTGCGGCATCTCGGTCGGCGCCGACCGCGTCTACGGCGCACTGGAGCGCGAGGTCGGGCGGCGGGGGGTCGCCGCCTCGGTCGAACGGGTCGGCTGCAACGGCATGTGCTATATGGAGCCGATCGTCGAGGTGCAGCTCCCCGGCGGGCCGCGCGTGCTGTACGGGCAGGTGACGATCGATCGCGTCCCCGAGCTCGTGCAGACGGTCGTCCAGGCAGGCAAACACCGGCCCGACTGGGCGTTCGGCGTCGTCGGCGACCAGGGCGTCGACGGCATCCCCGCGCTGAAGGACGTGCCGTACTTCGGCAACCAGGTCCGGCACGTGATGGCGCTGCACGGCGTCATCGATCCGGAGAACCTCGACCACTACATCGCCCATGGCGGTTACGCGGCGTTCGTCAAGGCGCTGACCTCGATGACGCGCGAGGAGATCCTGGCCGAGGTGAACGCATCTGGCCTTGTCGGCCGCGGCGGCGCGGCGTTCCCAACCGGTCGCAAGTGGGAGACGGCGATGAAGACGCCGGCGACTCCCAAGTACATGTTCTGCAACGCCGAGGAAGGCGAGCCGGCGATCTACAAGGACCGCCGCATCCTCGAGAGCGACCCGCACTCCGTCCTCGAGGGGATGCTGATCGCGGCGATCGTGATCGGCGTCGACAAGGGCTACGTCTACGTCGGCGGCGAGCACCACCTGGCCGCGCACCGCTCCGAGGTCGCCATCCAGCAGCTCTACCAGAATGGGCTGCTCGGCAAGAACATCCTCGGGTCCGACTTCTCGCTCGAGATGGAGGTGCGCGTCGGCGCTGGCTCCTACGCGGTTGGCGAGTCGTCGGCGATGATGAGCTCGCTCGAAGGCAAGCGCGGTATGCCGCGGCCGAAGCTGGTCCGCTCGGCCGAGAAGGGCGTCTGGGCGAAGCCGACGAACATGAACAACGTCGAGACCTACGCCAACGTCCCGCGCATCATCCGCGACGGCGGCGCCGAGTTCGCCAAGCTCGGCACGGCGAAGAGCAAGGGCACCAAGCTGTTCGCGCCGAGCGGCCACATCAAGTACACCGGTCTGATCGAAGTGCCGTTTGGCGTGCCGCTGCGCCACATCGTCTTCGACATCTGCGGCGGGATGCGCACCGGCCGGAAATTCAAGGCGGCACAGCCGGCTGGGCCTACCGGCGCGACCATGCCGGAGAGCCAGCTCGACGTGCCGATGTCGAACGAGGACACCGCCGCGGCCGGGACGGTGCTCGGCTCGGGCGGTCTGGTCGTCTTCGACGACTCCGTCTGCATCGTCGACTTCGGCATCTACATGATGCAGTTCAACGCCATCGAGTCGTGCACCCGCTGCACGACCTGCCGCATCGGCACGGCGCGGCTGACCGACACGTTCAACCGCTGGAGCCGCGGCGAGGGGCAGCTCGAGGACTTCGACACCATCCGGTGGCTTGGGCCGGTGATGATCGAGACCACGCTCTGCGGCCTCGGCCAGGCCGCGCCCGTCCCGGCCATCAGCATCGTCGACCACTTCCGGGAGGAGCTCGAGGCGCACATCCTCGACCACCGCTGTCCGGCCGGTGTCTGCGAGGCGCTCGTACACGGAAGGGAAGCGCGCGAGCGGATCGAGGAAGCTAAAGTCATCAAGATCAGCGTGTAGCTGGTTGAGGGTTGAGATGTGAGTGACGATAGGACCAATGCCGCACGCGCTGGCCAGGGCCCAGCGCCCTCAACCCTCAACCCTCAACCCTCAACTCGTCTGCACACCCCCGCGAACGAGCGTCCCCCGCAGCGCAAGATCAAGCTCACGATCGACGGTCACGAGGTCGAGGTCGTCCAGGGCACGACGGTCCTGCACGCCGCGATCGAGCACGGCATCTACATCCCGCACCTGTGCGACTACCACGACCTGACGCCGTTCGCCGGCTGCCGGATGTGCCTGGTCGAGGTCGAGAAGATGCGCGGCCTCGAGACCGCCTGCACGATCGTGGCGCGCGACGGCATGGTCGTCCGCACCAACACGCAGCTCGTCCGCCAGCACCAGCGGGGTGTGATGGAGGTGCTGCTTTCCGACCACCCCGACCGCTGCCTCAACTGCCCGCGTATGGAGCGCTGCGGCCCATTCGTCGTCTGCCAGCGCGACGACCTGGTGACCGATCGGTGCGTCACCTGCCCGCGCAACAAGAATTGCGAGCTGCAGCGCGTCGTCGACTTCATCCAGTGGCGCGAGCAGCGCTTCTTCAACCCGCGTCGCATCGGCGAGCCGGAGCGGTCGAACCCGTTCGTCGAGCGCTACCCCGACTACTGCATCTACTGCGCGCGCTGCGTGCGGGTGTGCGACGAGGTGATCGGCGTCGCCGCGCTCGGCCTGGCCCACCGCGGCATGGAGGCGACCATCGCGGTCGACTTCGAGAAGCCGCTCACCGAGTCGACCTGCATCTTCTGCGGCCGCTGCGCGGTCGTCTGCCCGACCGGCGCGCTGATCAAGGCCGACAGCAAGTACGCCGCCGCGCCGACCGAGGCGACGACGCCGAGCGTCTGCTCGTACTGCGGCGTCGGCTGCACGATGTTCCTGAACACGCACCACGGCCGCCTCGCGAACGTGATGGCCGACGTGGAGGGGCCGTCGAGCAAGGACAACCTGTGCGTCCGCGGTCAGTTCGCCTACGACTACGTCCAGAACCGCGACCGATTGAAGACGCCGCTCACCCGCCGCCCGGACGGCTCGCAGGGCCAGACGACGTGGGACGACGCCTTGTCGTTCGTCGCCGGCGAGCTCGCGCGCATCCGCGATACCTACGGTCCGGACGCGATCGGGTTCGTCGGGTCGGGCAAGACGACCAACGAAGAGAGCTACCTCTTCCAGAAGCTGGCCCGGACCGTCATCGGTACGAACAACGTCGACGAGCCGACGACGCAGTTCTGCTACGGCCCGACGATCGAAGCGCTGACCGAGGCCTTCGGCTCGGCGGCGCCGACGACCCCGGCGCGCGACCTCGAGGACGCCGGCTGCGTGCTGGTCGTCGGGTCGAGCACGACCGAAGCGCACCCGGTGCTTTCTTTCTGGGTCAAGCGCGCGGCGCGCCACAGCGGCAAGATCATCCTGATCGACCCGCGCGTGACCGACATGGCTCGGCTCGCCTACCTGCACCTCCGCCCGCGGCCAGGCACGGACGCCGCGCTGATCAACGGCATGCTCCGCGTGATCGTCGACGAGGGGCTCGTCGACAGGCAGTTCGTCGAGTCCCGCACCGAGGGGTACGACGAGCTCGTCGCCTCGCTCGCACCGTTCGACCTGGCGAGCGTCGAGCAGATCACCGGCGTCCCGCAGGCCGACGTCCAGGCGGCGGCGCGGATCTTCGCGACCGGCGGCAAGGACGAGCGCTACCCCATCCCCGGCTCCTGGTGGGGCGTCATCGCCTGGCCGGGTCAGGCGCCGGCGACCGACTCGTCGGCGATCTGCTACGCCTCGGGCGTGAGCCAGCACGCCAACGCGCCGAACACGATCCGGGCACTGGCGAACCTGGCGCTGGTCACCGGGCAGATCGGCAAGCGCGCCTCGGGCATCGTCCCGCTCACCGGCCAGAACAACACGCTCGGCGTGGCGGATATGGGCTGCCTGCCGCACTTGCTGCCCGGCTACCGGCCGGTCGCCGACGCCGCCGCGCTCGTGTCCGCCTGGGAAGTCGAGGTCCCGGCGCGCCCGGGCCTCTCCCTCATCCAGATGGTCGAGGCGATCGAGCGCGGCGAGATGAAAGCGCTTTACGTGATGGGCTCGAACCCGGCGCGGTCGATCCCGGACACGGCGCGGGTCGAGGCGGCGCTGCGGAAGCTCGAGCTCCTGGTCGTCCAGGACATCTTCCCGACCGATACGGCGAAGCTGGCGCACGTCGTGCTCCCAGCTACGTCGTACGCCGAGAAGGAAGGCACGTTCACCAACACCGAGCGGCGCATCCAACGGATCAACCCGGCGCTCGCGCCGATCGGCGAGAGCCGGCCCGACTGGCAGATCCTCGTCGAGGTCGCACAGCGGACGGCGAAGGACAAGGCCTGGGTCGAGCGGCAGTTCCATTTCCATTCGCCCGCCGAGGTGATGGGTGAGATAAGCCGTGTCGCCGGCATCTACGCTGGCGTCAGCTACGACCGGCTGACCGAGCCCGAGGGCCTGCAGTGGCCGGTCCTCGACGCGAGTGACCCTGGGGCCGGAACGCTCTATTCCGGTGGCTTCGAGCGGGGTCGCGGTAAGCTGACGCCGGCCCGGTTCGACGACGCGCTCGTCGCCACGTCGGCCGACTTCCCGCTGCTCGCCATCACCGGGCGCACGCCGCTCTGGAACACGGGCGCCATGTCGAGCCGCTCGAAAGGCCTGATGGCGATGTGGGGCGAGGCGACCGTGCGGATCAACCCGACCGACGCCTCGTCGCTCGGCATCGGGCCTGGCGACCTCGTCCGGATCACCTCGGGGAAGGGCGCGGTCGAGATGCGCGCGAAGGTCTCCGACGAGATGCTGCCGGGGCAGGTGTTCATCCCCATCCACCACCCGGACCAGCCCGTCAACCGCCTGGTCGACCTACCGTCGAACGGTCGCCGGACGATCAAGTCGTTCGCGGTGAAGCTCGAGCGGATCGCCGGCCCGGCGCCGAAGATCGGGGCGCTCAACAAGGTGTTCGGGACCAGCGAGATCCCGATCGTCCCGACGCGGGGGCCGGTCGTCTCGAGGCCGTAGCCCGGACACCTCGGCCGCCGCCAGGTTGCAGGGTGGTGGTGAACCGGTGGAGCCGGCTGGAGAGCGCTTGACTCCCGGGTAGGTAGCCCTATCCTGACGGTCGGTGGCCCACGAGTTCGATCCCGGCTACGGCGCCGAGCCGTTCGCGACGCTGTGCCGCGAGTACCCCGGGCCGGAGACCTACCCGCCGGCCGACTTCCGCGTCGAGTGGGGACCGGTGTTCCACCGCGGGCGCCTGGACGGCAGCGCGCGTGTGCTGGTCCTCGGCCAGGATCCGAGCGTTCACGAGGCCGTTACGCGCCGGATCCTGATCGGCATCGCCGGCCAGCGCGCGCAGGGGTTCCTCGCCAAGCTGGGCCTGACGGCGAGCTACGTGATGGTGAACACGTTCTTGTACGGTGTGTACGGGCAGCAGGGCGGCGAGAAGCGCGTCGCCGATCCGGGGATCGCCGCCTACCGTAACCGGTGGCTGGACGCGCTGCTGGTTGGGACCGGCGTCGAGGCGGTCGTCGCGTTCGGCCACCTGGCCGACGCGGCGTTCATCGGATGGCGCGCTACGCCGGCTGGCCAGGGCTACGCCGGCGCGTACGAGTCCATCCCCCACCCGACCTACCCCGAGTCGAGCGCGCACGGCGATCCCGCGAAGGCAGCCGCGGCGACCCGGCGGATGCTGCGGGAATGGAACGAGGCGCTCGCTCGCCTCTCGACGAGGGTCGCGCACGTGGACGTCGCGCGGCCGCTCGTGCCGTACGGGGACGCCTTCGCGCCGGACGACACGCCGCCGATCCCGGCCGCCGACCTGCCGGCCGGGCTCCCGACGTGGATGGGCGCGCTGCCCGGCTGGGCCGACCGTGTGGGCTCGACACCCGACGAGAAGCGGGCGACGATCGTTGTGACCGCGCCCAAGGAGATCTGGTCGTGAAGCCGGCCGCCGATGCCTTCGAGCGGAGCTACACGGAGGGGGTCCTCGACGAGCTGCCGCCACCACCCGCGGCGGCGCGGCGCGCCGCCGCTGTCCGAGCCGTCGCGCCGTACGCGCTTCGCGGCTGCGTGCTGCTGCCCGATCGCGCGATCGAGCAGGGGTCCGTCGTGATCTCAGGCGAGACCATCACCGCGGTGGTCGATGGGCCGGCCGACCCGGGCGTCCGCGTGGTCGAGACGGACGGCGTCATCCTGCCAGGTCTGATCGATCTGCACGGCCACCCGGAGTACAACGTCTTCGCGGCGTGGGAGCCGCCCCGGCTGTACCCGAACCGCTACGCCTGGCGCCAGAGCCACGAGTACGCGCAGGTCGTCAAGGACCCGTGGGCGAAGCTCCAGAGCGACCCGCCTCTCCTGACCACTCAGACGCGCTACGCCGAGGTGCGCGCGCTGATCGGGGGTGTGACGGCGATCCAGGGCGCGAGCGCCAAGTACCCGGACAAGTCCGAGGCGCTTGTGCGCAACGTCGACCTCAACGTCTTCGGCCAGCACAAGGCGCGCGCCATGATCGACCTCGGTCGGGCGGACGACGCGGATACACAGCGGCTCCGCCAGCAGATCGATGCCGGCGCCGTGAACGCCTTCTACGTCCACCTCGCCGAGGGTGTCGACGACCGGTCACGGGCCGAGCTGGACGCGCTAGCCAACGCCGGCCTGCTCACGCCGGCGACGATCATCATCCACGGCACGGCGCTGACGGCGGCGCAGCTCGGCCAGGTGAAGGACGCCGGCGCGAAGATGGTCTGGTCGCCGCAGAGCAACCTGCGGCTCTACGGTCAGACGACGGCGGCGGGCCAGGCGCTGGCGATGGGCATCACGGTCGGGCTTGGGGCAGACTGGCTGCCCAGTGGGAGCCCGAGCCTGCTCGAAGAGATGAAGGTTGCGCGCGCTGCGCTGCGGAGCCAGGGCGTGAGCATCCCCGCGTCGAAGCTCGTCCATATGGTGACGAGCGGCGCGGCGGCGATCGCCGGGCTGGACGCCCACCTCGGCACGCTCGCGGCCGGCCGGCCCGCCGACGTGCTGGTCCTCGAGCGTCGCCTCGCCGACCCGTGGGAGAACGTCGTCGAGGCGCTGCCGTCGTGGGTCGAGCTGGTGACGATCGGCGGCATGCCGTTGTACGGGCGGGCCGATTGGGTGGGCGCGCTCACCGGGCAGCCGCCGCGCGAGCAGGTCTGGGCGTGGGGCAAGCAGATGGCGCTCGACACGAGCTACGCGGCGCTGTCCAGCACGTCGGACCCTCCGAAGCTCGCCGACCTCCGCGCGGCGCTCGTCGGCCGCTACCCGCAGGTCGGCCCGGTCCTCGCCTGAGGCGGTCAGGGCCGGAGTACACTTCGGCGCTATGGCGAGATTGGCTGGCAAGGTCGCGCTGATCACGGGCGCGGCGCAGGGTATCGGCAAAGGCACGGCGCTGCTCTTCGCGAAGGAGGGTGCCAGGGTCGCGGTGATCGACGTCGACGTCCCGCACGGCGAGGAAACCGTCGCGCAGATCAAAGCCGACGGGGGCGACGCGTTCTTCCTTGAATGCGACGTCGCGGTCGAGGCGAACATCCAGCGGATGGTCGAGGAAACCGTCCGCCGCTACGGCAAGCTCGACGTGCTCTTCAACAACGCCTACTGGAACAAACCTGGCACCGTCGTCGAGCTCGATTCGGCCGACTGGGACCGCGCCCTCAACGTGATGTGCAAGGCGGTCTACCTCGGCTGCAAGTACGCCATTCCCGAGATGGTCAAGGCTGGCGGCGGCTCGATCATCACGACCGCCTCGGTGCACGGCCTGCTGGCCGCGGCGAAAGGGGCGGCCTACGAGACCGCGAAGGCCGCGGTGATCAACCTGATGCGCGAGGTCGCGGTGGACTTCGGCCACCAGGGGATCCGTGCGAACGCGATCTGCCCCGGCTGGATCGTGACCGAGAAGGGCGAAGCGCGCGTGCGCGAGAACCCCGAGTCTGTCACCCGCGCCGAGCACCTCTACCCCGCGCACCGCCCCGGCCGTCCGATCGACATCGCCTACGGCGCGCTCTACCTCGCCTCGGACGAGTCGAGCTTCGTCACCGGCACGGCGCTGGTCATCGACGGCGGCCTGACGTGCCAGCTTCAAGATTCCCTGATCTACCGGATGGAGCCCTACTACCGGGAGCTGTACGGCCGGTCAGGCTGAGGTAGCGGCGAGGTCACGCCAGAGCCGCGTGCCACGCTGGACCTGTGGCGACGGGCTCTCGGGGTCGGCCCTCTCGAGCATGTTCAAGGCCGGACAGAACGTGTGGCCGTCGTCGTCGCAGCCGGCGCAGTGGATCGCGTGGTCGCGCAAGAGCTGCCTAATCCGCTGCATCGCCGGCGCGCGGCGCCAGAGCTCCGCGAACGGCGTTTCGAGCACGTTGCCGGCCTTGAGCGGCAGCAGCACGCACGGGTAGAGGTCGCCCGAGGGCGATATCGAGCAGGCGGCGCGGCCGGCCGAGCAGAGGCCGTCGTCGTCGACAGCGGTCGGCACGATCGGCTCGGCTAGGTCGCGCTGCCGCCGGTCGAGGTAGGCGCGCAGCGCCGCGTCGCCGATCTGGAGCCGGACCGGGACGCGGTCGCCGTCGCGGCGCGGCATCATGACGTAGGACACCTGGTGCTCGACGCCCAGGTCGTCGGCCAGCCGTTCCATCGCCTCGGCCTGGTGGGCGTTGACGCTCATGAGCGTCGTCTTCAGCTTGACGCGCACGCCGTGCTCGATCATCAAGCGGACGCCGCGCAGCGTCTTGGCGAACGAGCCTGGGATCAGCGTCACGGCGTCGTGCGTCGCGGCGTCGCCGCCGAGCAGGCTCGACTCGACGACGAGCGGGTCGAGCGCGGCGATGCGCTCCGCGACCCGCGGCGTCACGAGCGTCGCGTTGGTGAAGATGCGCAGCGCGAAGCCGCGGTCCTTCGCCGCCCGGGCGATGTCGAAGAAGTCGCGCCGCAGCAGTACCTCGCCGCCCGAGAGGGTGAGGATGAGGCAGCCGGCCGCCGCCAGCGCGTCGAGCACCCGCGCCAGCTCGTCGAGCGCCATCTCGCGCTCCTGGCCAGCCAGGTAGCAGTGGACGCAGCGGACGTTGCACCGGTACGTCAACTCGAGAAGGACGTGGAGGGGGACCTGGGCGGCGCGGGCGCGCGCCACCGAACCCATCAGAGGGGGCATCTGGTGGAGCGAGCATAGTCCATAGGTCCCGGCTGCGGTGCGATCGGTTACGCAACGGTAAGATGGCCGCACCCGAAACCGCTCCTGTCGTTTCCGAAGAACGTCGACGACGAGGAACCCTGGGCCGCGGTCGGCGTCGGCACCGTCGTGATTTCGTCGCCGCGCTCGGAACGACAGGCGCCAGCGAGAGGAGAAGTGCGGTGCTGCAGGTCAAAGCGGAGCGACTCCACAGGGTGGCGACGGCGCTGTTCGAGGCTGCGGGTACGCCGAGCGACATAACGAAGGACGTCGTCGACATCCTGATCGCCAGCAACCTCGCGGGGCACGACTCGCACGGGGTCCAGCTCATCCCGAGCTACATGCGTTTCGTCAAAGAGGGGCGCGTCAGGCCGGATGCCCGGCCCACGGTCCTCGAGGAGACGGCTTCCACGGCGCTCGTCTCTGGCCACTGGGGCTGGGGCCAATTGACCGCCGCCTTCGGCGCCGACGTCGCGATCCGCAAGGCGAGGGAGACGCGCGTCTCGGTGGTCGCGATGGTCGAGTGCAACCACATCGGCCGCCAGGGCGAGTACGTGGAGCGCGCCTCGGCCGCTGGCCTCGCGATGATCGCGACGCTCGGGTCGGGCTCGCCGGAGGGCGGCAACACCGCCCCCTTCGGCGGGCGCAGGGGCGCGCTCGGCACGAACCCGTGGTCGATGGGTATCCCAGGCGGCCGCCAGCAGCCCAACGTGCTGCTCGACTTCGCGACGACCGTCGTGGCCGGGAACAAGGTGGCGGTCGCCCGTGCGAAGGGTGAGATGCTGCCCGCCGGCGCCATTCAGGACAAGGATGGCAACCCCACGGTCGATCCGGCGGCGCTGCGCGAGGGCGGGACGATGCTGCCGTTCGGCGCGCACAAGGGCTACGCGCTGGCGGTCTGCGCCGAGCTGTTCGGCAACGTCGTCGCGCCGGCCTACCGCTTCCCCGGCCCGGGACGCTTCGGCGGCACCTTGTTCATCACGCTCGACCCGGCGATGTTCGCGCCACCCGCCGAATACCGGGCCGAGGTCGACCGCGTGCTAGGGCGTGTGAAGTCGGTGCCACCGGCGCCGGGGTTCCAGGAGGTGCTGCTGCCGGGCGAGCCCGAGGCACGCGCTCGCAAGCTGCGCGGCGAGCAGGGCGTCCCGCTGCCCGAGGCGACGTGGGAGGCGCTCAAGAACAGCGGCGGAGAGCTCGGCGTCGACGTCGAAGCCCTGTAGGCCGGCGTTTCGTCCCGGGCGCAGCGCGGAGGCTCGACCGTCCCGGCCGCCACGCCCTGGCCCTCGCCCCTCCAACGTCGCGATTCGTCGTCGCCTGGGCTCCGCCAACCGACGACGGGGGGCGCGACCAAGGAAGGCTCACGCTCCCCGTCCCGCTCTCCCAGAAGGAGAGGGGGCTGCGGCGAGCACCGCCGCGGCGGCGTTGTGGCCGGGGGCACCCATGACGCCGCCGCCTGGGTGTGTGCCTGACCCGCACAGGAACAACCCCTTGATCGGCGTCTCGTAGGCGAACCGCTTGCCGAAGAGCTGGTCCGGGCTCAGCTCGCCATGGAAGATGTGACCACCTGCCATGCCGAACGTGCGCTCGAGGTCGAGCGGCGAGTACACCTTGCGGCCGAGGATCAGCGACTTCACGTTCGGCGCGTACGCGGCCAGCACGTCGACGACCCGGTCGGCGAACGAGTCGCGCAGCTCGTCCCAGCTGCCCTCGACCAGACCGTACGGCGCGTACTGCGCGAAGATCGACACGACGTGCTTGCCCGGCGGTGCGAGCGAGGGGTCGTACGCGGTCGGGATCGTCAGCTCGAGTGTTGGCGCGGCGGACGGGCGTCCTGCGCGGCAGTCGCGCCAGGCGCTGTCCATGTACTCGAGGCTCGGGCAGAGGTGGACGGTGCCCCGATGCTGCGGGCCGACCTCGCGGCCCGGCGCGGCGGTGAACGCCGGGAGGCCGTCGAGCGCGAGGTTGACCTTGAACGAGCAGCCCGCCGAGCGGAACGACGCGACGCGCGCGCGGAAGTCGAACGGTAGGTCGCCGGGAGCCACCAGCCCGAGGAACGTGCGCTTCGGGTCGGCGTTCGACACGACCGCGTCGGCCGCGATCTCCTCGCCATCAGCCAGCGCCACGCCGACCGCCGCGCCGTCGCGTGTCAGGACGCGGCCCACCTCGGCGTTCAGCCTGATCTCGGCGCCCGCCGCCCGCGCCGCCGACGCGATCGCCTCGGAGAGCGCGCCCGTCCCCCCACGCACGAAGCCCCACAGGCCTCGCACGCCGCCCACGCCGCCCATCTGGTGGTGCAGGAGGACGTAGGCCGTTCCCGGCGTGCGTGGCCCGCCGTTGTGGCCGATCACGCCGTCGGAGGCGAGCGCGACCTTCAATCGGTCGGACTCGAACCAGCGGTCGAGCAGATCGGCGGCGGAGCCGTGGGCGAACGTCGCGGCCAGCTCCGGGTCGTCGTCGAAGGGCGTGCCGGTCGCCGGCGGCGGGCGCAGCAGCCACGGCCGGATCGCCGCGGCGGCCCGGTCGAGGAACGCCTCGTACGCCGGGTAGCGCTCTGCGTCGCGCGGGGAGAGCCGCGCGATCTCGGCCTGGGTCCGCGCCATGTCCTGCCACATGAAGAAGGCGCGACCGTCGGGGAACGGGGCGAAGTAGGCCGGGTCCTTGGGCATGACCTCGTAGCCGTGCCGGTGGAGCTCGAGGTCCCGGGCGATCTTCGGTTGGAGCAGGGAGACGAGGTACGCGGCGGTCGAGGCGCGGAACCCCGGTTGGATCTCCTCGGTCGTCGCCGCGCCGCCGACGCGGTCGCGGCGGTCGAGCACCAGCACGCGGCGTCCCGCACTGGCGAGGTACGCCGCGCAGACCAGCCCGTTGTGGCCGGCGCCGACCACCACGACGTCGTAGCGGTGCGATGCCACGTCTAGCCGCCCCTCCTCCCTCGGGGAAAGAGGTTGGCTGATGGCCCCCTCACCGGAATGCCCGCGCGAGTAACGCGATGTGGTCCGGGGTCGTACCGCAACAGCCGCCGATCACCGTCGCGCCCATCTCACGCCACCCGTGGGCTTCGTCGACGTACCGGCGCGGTGGGTACTCGTCGGTGAACAGCCACTCGGGTGGGTCGAAGCGGCCGACGTGCGGGTAGAGGCCCGTGGCCGTCTGGCTGCTCGGTTGGAGCTCGCGCAGTCCGGCCGCGCAGTCGTCGGGTGGGGCACAGTTCAGGAGGATGGCATCCACGCCGAGCGGTGCGAGCGCCTCGGCGGCGTCGGCCATCGTCTCGCCGGTGAACAGCCGGCCTTCCTCGTCCGGCACGAAGCTAACCCAGACCGGGATGCCGACGCGGCGCGCCGCCTCGGCGGCGACCACTGCCTCGCCGACCGAGTTGACGGTCTCGACCAGGATCAGGTCACAGCCGGCGTCGGCCAGGACGCCGACGATTTCGCGGTACTCGGCGGCCGCGTCGTCGGCGCTCGGCGCGAGGTCGGGTCGGAAGCACCACTCGAGCGTCGTGATCGCGCCGGCGATCGCCACCGGGCGCCCGTCGGCGGCGGCGGCGCGTGCGTCCTGGCACAGGCGGACGGCGGCGCGCAGCATCGCCTCGGGCCGGGTCTCGAGATCGGGCGCGCCGACGCGGCGCATGTGCGCCGCGTCGCGGAAGTGGTTCCGGATGCTCCGCTTCGAGAGCTGGAAGGTGTTCGTCGAGATCACGTCGGCGCCAGCGTTGACGTAGTCGACGTGGAGCGCCCGAATGACGTCCGGCCGCGCAAGGTTCTGGTGGTCGGCCCAGGTGAGGTCGCGGCGCAGGATCTCGGTGCCGATCGCGCCGTCGAGGATCACCGGCCGGCGAGCGGCCAGCCGCTCGGCGACGTACGCGTACGTCATGCCGCAAAGCCCCGGCCGCGAGGAGTTGCGACCGTCGCGGCCCGCAGACGGCGCGGCCGGTCCGCGCGACGGCCGAGGCCCGTCGCTCCGCTCTCGGGGATGGGGGACGCTGGGCCTTCCGTCATCGGGCCACACCCCCGCCCGGCCCGCTTCCACCCCCTGCCACTGCCAGGGCAAGCCGGTCGCGGAGCGCGCTGATGTGCTCGGGGCCGGCTCCGCACCAGGCGCCGACGATCGCCGCGTCGGCCGGGAGCGCCGCGACCAGCTCGGACGCGAACGCCTCGGGTGCGGGCGCGCCGCCGAAGCGCGGGTGGAAGTCGAACTTCCAGCTCGGCGGGTCGTAATAGCCGCAGATCGGCGCCAGGCCCAGTGGCATCGGCGTCGCGCCGATCGCTGCCAGGCCGAGCAGGAGGTCTTCTAGCGGCGCGCCGGTCAGGACGACGGCCTCGCAGCGGCAGAGACGGGCGAGCGCGAGCGCGTCGCCCAGCGCCTCGCCGCCGAGCAGGTCGCCGCGCTCGTCCACGACGAACGCGGCGATGACGGGCCGCCCGATGCCCTGGACGGCGTCCAGCACGGCGCGGGTCTCGCGCAGCGTCGTCAGCGCGTCCACGTAGAACAGGTCGGCCCCGGCGTCGGCCATCGCCCTGGCCAGGTCGGCGTGCTCGCGCTGCGCCACCTCCGATTCGGGCACGAGGTCGGGCCGGAAGACGTGTTCGAGCGGGGAAAGCACCGCCGCGACCGGCACGTCGAGGCATCCGGCCTGCTCGCGCGCCTCGCGGGCGATCTCGACGGCGCGGGCCGCCAGCCGGGGCGCGAGCGTGTCCAGCCCGGGCGCGCCGATGTGCGCCATGTGCGCCGGACTCTTGAAGACGTCGAGGAAGATCCGGCCGTTCAGCCCGAGCGTGTTCGTGCGGATCAGCTCGGCGCCCGCCTCCAGCATCTCCACGTGCACCTGGCGCACCGCGTCGGCGTCCGTGAGCAATCCGTGCTTACGCCAGCGGACGCCGCGGCGCACGAGCTCGGCGCCGACCGGTGCGTCGAGAAGCCGCGGTCGACCGCGGGTGATCCTCAGCGTCGGGCGCGTTTCCGTCACCCCTTCCTCCGGGCGCCAGTATACGGAGCGACCCCGTGGTATGCTCGCCGCCCAAACCGGACGAGCGAGGAGTGCCTGGTGGCCACCGTTTTGACCGACCGGCTGCAAAGCGCGAAGGAGCGGGCGATCCAGTACGTCGACGCGGGGGCGGCTGCGTTCGCCGAGGTGAACCGCGAGATCTGGGGCTACGCGGAGCCGAGCTTGCTCGAGACGCGCTCCGCCGAGCGGCTGGCCGACCTGCTCGAGCGGAACGGCTTCCGCGTCGAGCGCGGCGTCGCGGACATGCCGACCGCCTTCGTCGCCGAGTGGGGTGAGGGCGGCCCGGTCGTCGGCATCCTCGCCGAGTACGACGCGCTGCCCAGCCTCTCGCAGAAGGCGCAGCCCACCCAGGACCCGCTCGTCCCGGGCGGCTACGGCCACGGCTGCGGCCACTCCGTGTTCGGCACGGCCTGCACGTTCGCCGGGCTCGCCGCCAAGGAGGCGCTCGAGAAGGCGGGGATCAAAGGGCGCCTGCGCGTCTACGGCTGCCCAGCCGAGGAACTGCTGGTCGGCAAGGTGTACATGGCGCGCGCCGGGCTGTTCGACGACCTCGACGCCGCGATCACGTGGCACCCGTCGGACAAGACGCAGGTCTCGCTCGGATCGGGAAAGGCGATGGTCTCGGTGCACTACACGTTCGCCGGTGTCGCCGCGCACGCGTCGACCTCACCGCACCGAGGCCGCTCGGCGCTCGACGCGGTCGAGCTGATGAACGTCGGCGTCAACTACATGCGCGAGCACGTCGCGGAGGACGCCCGCATCCACTACGTCGTCACGGACGGCGGCATCCAGCCGAACGTCGTGCCGCCGCGCGCGTCGGTCTGGTACTACGTGCGCGCCGATAAGCACGAGGACGTCGAGGCCTACCTCGCCTGGATCGACAAGATCGCCGAGGCGGCCGCGATGATGAGTCAAACGAAGCTCGTCGAGCGGAAATTGGACACCGACTGCCACGAGCTCGTGCCGAACAGGCCGATCGCCGACGCGCTCGATCGGAACCTGCGGCTGGTCGGCGCACCCAGGTTCACCGACGAGGAGAAGGCGTTCGCGGCGAAGATCCGAGAGTCGATCCCCGATGCGCCCGAGGGGCCGGCCCTGAACGAAGAGGTGCTGCCGCTCAGAACCGAGCCGAGGCGCGGCGGCGGCTCGACCGACGTGGGCGACGTGAGCTGGATCGCCCCGACCGAGCAGTTCGTCGCCACGACCCAGGCGCACGGCTGCCCGGGCCACTCGTGGCAGATCACGGCGTGCACCGGCACCTCCATCGGAGAGAAGGGCGGCATGGTCGCGGCGAAGACGCTCGCCTGCACGGCGATCGAGCTACTGGGCGACGACTCGCTGCGCGAAGCGGCCCGCAAGGAGTTCAAGGAGCGCCGCGGCGACAAGCCGTATACGCTCCTGATCCCTGAGGGGCAGCGTCCGCCCATCCCTGGCCGCGACTAGCTTTTCCGTACGGGGCCGATCATAGGGTCCTGTACGGCGCGCCCAGTGCCTCCACAGCCTCGGGAAGGGAGAATCATTCCTGTCATCTTTCCTCTCTCCCTTCCTTGAGCCAGTCGTCCTCGGCGGCACGAAGCGGTGCCGTGAGGGTAAGGACGTCAGAGCCCGTGAGGTGGCAGCCTGCAGCCACAGACCATGGGTAGGCACCTAACTAAACTACAGCCCGTGGGCTGTGTGCTGATCACGACTACCGGCGAGCTGAGGGTGATCGCCGACTACGGCGTCGTCTGCCAGCAGCTCCGCGAGCTTCGCGACGACGAGTGGCTCGAGGTCCAGGAGGCCGACGCGTTGCAGACCCGTCACTTGATCCGGCGCGCGGCGGTTCTGCGTGTGACGGAGATGCTGGACGGGCCGAAGCTGCCGGCTTCGGCCCGTATCCTCGGCGGCTAGCCCATTCGGCCCAGGAGCCTCAATACCCCAGCTTCTTGTCGACGGTGTTGGTGAGAGGCTCGCCCCTCACGAAGTGGCCGACGTTCTCGAAGAAGATCGACCACATCAGGTCGGTCGTGAGCTTCGAGGCGCCGGAGTCGTGCGGCGTGATGATGATGTTCGGGGCGTCCCAGAGCGGGTCGTCGGCGGGCAGCGGCTCGGTCGCCTGGACGTCCAGCCCGGCCGCGGCGAGGTGCCCCGACTTCAGCGCCTCGATCAGCGCCGGCTCGTCGACGATGCCGCCCCGCGAGACTGCCAGCAGGTAGGAGCCGCGCTTCATCAAGTTGATCTGGTCGCGGCCGACCATGCCGCGCGTCTGCGGCGTGATCGGCGCCGAGATGACGAGCACATCGGCCTCGCGGCACATGTCGTTGAGCCGTTCGAGCGGCCAGACCTCCTGGACGCCATCGCCCGGCGCGCCCGGGTGTGCGTCGACGGCCAGCACGTTCATCTCGAAACCGGCGGCGCGTCGACCGATCGCGCGGCCGATGTTGCCGAAGCCGATGATGCCCATGGTGAGGCCTTTGATGCCCGACAGGTGCCTCGACATGCCGGCGCGCACCCACTCGTGCTTGGCCATGTGGTCGTAGTGGAGCTTGATCGCTCGGGTGTGGGCGAGCAGCATCGCGAACGCGTGCTCGGCGATGGTCGCCGCGTGGGCGCCGCGCGCGTTCGTCACGACGACGTTCGACTCGGCCAGGCCGGGGATTTTCCACATCCACTCGACGCCCGCGCTCGGCGACTGGACCCAGCGCAGCTTCTCGCCGGCCTCGTACTCCTCGGGGAGCAGGCCGCCGAAGAAGGCGTCGGCGTCCTCGATCAGCTTGACGGCTTCGGCCCGCGACGGCGCGTTGACGAATTCGACGTCAGGGTAGGCTTTCTGGAACGCGGCCAGCCGCTCTGGCGGGGCTGGGTTCGCGAGCACGATCTTTACCAAGGGTCGCTGCCTCCTGCGCTTCTGAAGGTCGGCGCAGTGTACCTGGTCTGAACTGGGTTTCATACAGCCGGGCGTAGAGGCCGCCGCGGGCCAGCAGCTCGGCGTGCGTGCCGCGCTCGACGAGCTGCCCGTGGTCGAGCACCAGGATCTGGTCGGCCTTGAGGATCGTGCTGAGGCGGTGAGCGATCACCAGGCTCGTCCGTCCCGCCATCACACGCTCCAGCGCGTCCTGGATCAGCGCCTCGGACTGGGAATCGAGGTGCGAGGTCGCCTCGTCCAGCACCAGGATACGTGGGTTCTTGAGCACGACGCGGGCGATCGAGACGCGCTGTTTCTCGCCGCCCGAGAGCCGGTAGCCGCGCTCGCCGACGATCGTGTCGTAGCCCTCGGGGAGTCCGACGATGAAGTCGTGGATGTTGGCGACCTGGCAGGCCGCCTCGATCTCGGCCTGCGTGGCGTCCGGCCGGGCGTACAGCAGGTTGGCGCGGATGGTGTCGTGGAAGAGGTACGTCTCCTGCGTGACCATGCCGACGTTGCGCGCCAGCCAGCCGAGCTGCAAGTCGCGCAGGTCGTGGCCGTCGAGTAGGATCCGCCCTTCGGTCGGGTCGTACAGGCGCGGCAGCAGATAGGTAGTTGTCGTCTTGCCGGCGCCGGATGGTCCGACTAGCGCCGTGAGCTGGCCCGGCTCGATCGTGAACGACACGTCGTCGAGCGCCCAGCGGGGGCCCCTCGGCGCGTGCCCGTTCGCCGCCTCGATCTCGGCCCGCCGCGCGGCCCGTTCGGACGCCAGCTCGCCGGTCAGCACGCCGACCACTTCGGCGCCCTGCCGCCAACGGCGGGCCTCGCGCAGCACCGGCGAATCGCCCGGTCGGTAGGCGAAAGAGACGCCGTCGAACTCGACGCGGCCGTGCACGCGCTCGGGCGCGAGGGCGCCGGGCCTTTCGTCGATCTCGAGCGGCAAGTCAAGAACCTCGAAGACGCGCTCGAACGACAGGAGGGCAGAGGCGAGCTGGACGCGTGCGTTCGACAGGCTGGCGATCGGCCCGTACATCTGCGACAGATAAGCGCCGAAGGCGACGATCGTCCCGATGGTGAGCGTTCCACTCAGGACCAGGTGGCCGCCGAGCCAGAAGACGAGCGCCGTGCCGAGCGCCGAGGCGAGCGCCAACGCCAGCGAGAGCCCCTGGCCGATCACCGACTGGCGCACCCCGACGTCGCGGACGGCGCGCGCGCGGCCGCCGTACCGCTCGATCTCGGCGTCGGCGCGGCCGAACAGCTTGACGAGCAGCGCGCCCGAGACGTTCAGCGTTTCGTTGGCCAGCGCGTTCATCTGTGCGTTGAGCTGCATCTGTTCCCGGATCACCCGGCGCAGCAGCACCGCGCCCTTGCGGCCTGGTAGGACGAAGAGCGGCAGCACGACGAAGGCGATCAGGGTCAGCCGCCACTCGAGCGAGAGCATGATGCCGAGCGTCGCGACGAGGGAGACGAGGTTGGCGATGCTGGAGACGACCACGCCGTTGATGGCGCCCTGCGCGCCGACGACGTCGTTGTTCAGCCGTGACATGAGCTCGCCGGTCTTCGTGTCGGTGAAGAAGCGGAGCGACATCCGCTGCAGGTGGGCGTAGACGGCGGTTCGGAGGTCGGCGATGATCCCCTCGCCGACGCGGGAGCGAAGGTAGTTCTGTGCGATGCCGAAGAGGCCGTTGAGCAGCGGCACGGCGACCATGCCAACCGCCAGCAGGTTCAGCCGGCCGGCGTCGCGGTCGGGCAAGGCGTGGTCGATCAGGTCGCGCATCAAGAGCGGCGGCAGCAGCGACACCCCGCTGATCGCGAGCACCGTCAGGAGGAGCAGCGCGATCTGCCAGGCGTACGGCCGCGCGTAAGCGCCCACGCGGGTCAGCACGGCGCGGGAGAAGTTCGGCCGGTCGAGCTGGTCGTCCGCGTGACGCATGAACGACCAGAGGCCAGGGCTGCCGCCGCCGTAGAACATCATCTGTCGAGGGTACCGGGCGCGGGGACGAGCGCGCCATCCTTCCTTCGGCTAGGGTGTGTCCCGGCCCTCGCGGTTCGCATCCATCCTTGACGGGCCGTGGCGGTGGCCCGTACCGTAGGCCGACCAATCAAGGAGTAGGAGCTCCAGGGCTTGGCTCAGTTCCGTGGTGGGCGCGGCCGCGAGGAAGAGGCCGAGTACCTCGACGACTTCGAGGACGTCGGCTACCCGACCATGGCTTCGCCGCTGGCGGTGGCCAAGTACCTGATGGCCCTTCGGCCACACGTTTCGCGTGCGATCGAGATCCGCCAGTCGTGGATCCGCGAGCTCGGCCTCTTGTTCGAAGAGGCAAGGCAGGGCAACGCGCAGCAGGTCACGACGCGCGCCGGCCGGCTGGGCCGGGAGCACGTCGGGTCGTTTCGCGACGTGCGCGCTTCGGTCGACCGTTTCAACCCGCCGGAAGGCTGCCAGGACGTGCAGCGCGCCGTGGTGGCGTGGGTCGACGGGATGGTCAAAGCCTGCGAGGCGTTGATCGAGGTCGGCAACACGGGCGCGCTGAGCGGCATGCAGGTGGCCCAGCGCCACGTCACCGACGCGCGCCACGCGGCGCGTCGGTTCAACTCCGAGTACAACCGGCTGGTGACCGAGATCAAGGTCGCCGTCCGTACCGCCCAGCGCGAACGGCGCGGCTAGCGGCGCGCCTTGATCAGCTCGGCCATCCGACCGAGCAGCGGGACGATCTGCTTCTTCCGCGAGTAGACCCCCGGTAGCTGGATCAAGCCGTCTCCGTCCGGCTCGACGCCGAACGCGCGCGCCACCGCCTTCGGGTGCCCGTCGACCAGGATCGTCGTGCGGTCGTGGACGACGTCGGTGATGACGAGCAGCACGCTCGTGAACTCGCGGTCGCGCACCTTCCGCATGGCGCGCAGCAGCTCGTCGCGCCTGGCGAGCGCCGGCCTGGCGTCGCCCGTCTCGATCACGCCGACGCCGAAGCGCGTCGCCTCGTCCACGTTGAACGCCTTGAAGTCGCCGCGTACGAGCTGATCGGCGCTGCGGTCCGATAGGTCCGAGGCGATCTCGATGAGCTCCGTGCCGAGCTCGTCCGGATTCACGCCGGCGATCTCGGCGAGCCGCCCGGCGACGCGCCGATCCTCCTGGGTCGTGGTCGGCGACTTGAACAGGAGCGTGTCGGTCAGGATCGCACCGAGCAAGATCCCGGCCAAGGGTTTCGGGATCTCGACGCCGGCCTCGTCGTACAGCTTGGCGACGATCGTCGACGTGGCGCCGACTGGCTCGACGCGCATGAGCGGTGGCTGGGCCGTCTGGAAGTCGGCCACGCGGTGGTGGTCGATCACGCCGATCACCTCCGCCTGTTCGATCCCGTTCACGGCCTGGCTGCGCTCGTTGTGGTCGACGAGCACGACCCGCCGCCTCGCGCCACGCAGGACGTCTGTCCGCGTGACCACGCCGATCACGCGCTGCGCGCCGTCCACGACCGGCAGCGCGCGCTCGGCGGTCAACAGGCCGCGCACGTCGTCGATCAGGTCGTCCGGTTCGACGCGCGGCGGGTCGGTCCGCATGATCACCGAGATCGGTAGGCTCATCTGCATCAGCCGCAGCGTCGCGGCGGTGTGGTGCTCGACGGCGATGACGCGGACGCCGTGGCGCCGCGCGAGCTCGACGATCTCGGGTTCGACCGGGGCGCCGCCCGTGATCACCAGCATCCCGACGCCCAATTCGATGGCGGCCTGCTGCACGTCCACGCGGTCGCCGAGCACCAGGATGATGTCCGGCTCGAGCCGCTGGCGGATCGACTCGAGGCTCCAGGCCGCGACCATCACCTTGCGCCGCAGGCGTCGTCCGTCCGCGGCGACGACGACCTTCGCGTCGAGCGCGGTCACCAACGCCGCCACGTCGGTGGGCACCTGGTCGGCGAGGTCGGCGTCGAGGCCCTGGAAGAAGACCTTGGCGAAGTCCGCCGCCTCGACGACGCCGCGCAGGCGGCCGCCGTCGTCGACGATCGGCAGGGGCCGCATGCCGAGGTCCTGCTGCTTGCGGCCGACCTCGTGGAGCGGGTCGCGAATGTGCGCGGTCGTCGCCGGGGTCGTCATCACGTCGCCGACGGACAGTCGGAGGTCCTCGACGAGCGCCGGCGCGCTCACGCCGAAACGTTCCAGCAGGTGGGCGGTCTCGGGCCGCAGTGGCCCCGCCCGCCCGGCGACGACCGCGTCCGCCTGCTGCCGGCGGAGCAGCTCGGCGTAGGCGATGGCGGCGACGATCGTGTCCGTGTCGGGGTTGCGGTGTCCGAGGACATAGATCGGCCGTGTCACTGCGCAAAGTCTACCGCCAGGGCTGGCGCTCAGACGACGAGCGCGACGCCGGCCACGGTCAGGAGGATGCCTAGCCCGGTCTGAAGCGATGGTCGCTCGCCGAGGAAGAGCATCGCGAGCGGCGCCGCGAAGACCGGTGCGGTCGACGACAGCGTGGCGGCCTTCGCCGCCCCCGCGTAGCGGAGGCCGAACAGCCAGCAGGCCCCCGAGATCGCCGAGAAGCAGCCAGCCAGTGCCAGGACGGCCACCGATCGCCGAGAGACGACGAGGGAGTTCGTATGGCGGCGCTGGTTGCCGAGCGAGAGGCCGATCAGCACCAGGCACGCGATCGGCAGGCGCACGGCGTTCGCGACCAGCGGGTCGACTAGCTCGGAGGCCGGCCGCATGATGATCGCCGAGCCCGCCCAACAGAGCGAGGCGCCGAGCGCCATCGCGATGCCAGCACGGGAGGTTGGGGCGCGAAGACCAGTCCCCGCTCCCGCTGGGAGAGGGCGCCCGTCAGGGCGTCCTGTGGTGGTCGTGGCCGCGTCCCGCACCCCGCTGGCGCCATCACTTGCCTTCCGCCCATCCTCTCCCGGCGGGAGAGGGGCCTTGGCCATGAGCATCCGCCGTGGGAAGGCGACGAGCGCGACGCCGAGGATCACGAGCACGATGCCGGCCGCGACGCGGAGCGGGAGCGGCTCGCCGAGGACGACGACCGCCAGGATCGCGGTGAGGAGAGGGTAGGTCGACGAGATCGGCATGGCGCGCGCGACGCCGATCGCATGCATCGCGCGGATGTTCAGCGAGTCGCCGACCGCCATGCCGATCAGCACCGACGCGATCAGCGAGCCGAGCGCGGAGGGGGGAACGAGAGGGAGCAGCGCGAGATCGCCCAGCACCAGCACGATCAGCCAGATCACGAGCGAGGCGAAGCCGCTGCGGAACGCGTTCAACGCCAGCGCTGGTACGCGCCCCGACTCGGCGCGCATCGCGATGGTCGAGCAGGCCCACATCACCGCCGAGCCCAGCGACACCAGCTCGCCCATGCGGAGAGCAGGATAGGCGGTCCTGGCAGGCGGCCTGGCGGCCAGCGACCTGCATTAAAGATGTGTTAAGATGCCGCCGCGACGCGGCGAAGGGCCGCTCGCTCGCCGGGCTGGCGGCTCCGGGCTCGTGGCTGGGCCTTGGGGAGAACCCGCTGTCCGGCAGTCAGCTTCGTCGGGAGTCGGGTTGGACGCACTGCTCGGGGGCCCCCGCGCGCCGAGTGGCGAACAATCGGCCGAGGGCAAGAACGAACGGCTGGTCGCGGACGGCGAGCTCGCACGCGCCGCGCCGGCAGCGGGTGCCGCCGGGCGGCGGCGCATCCGCCGGCGGCGCGACCGGATGCGCCTGGCGATCCGAAGCGCGCTCGCCGGCGTAGCGCTCGCGCTCGTCGCGGCCGTGCCGGCGCTCGCCGACTCGCCGACCTACACGGTCCAGCCGGGTGACACCTTGAGCGGCATCGCCGATCGGTACGGCCTTGCCTCCGCCGATCTGGTCGCCGTCAACGAGATCCCGAATCCGGACGCGGTGAGTCCGGGCCAGGTGATCCGCATCCCGGATGGTCCGCAGGCACGCCCCGCGCCGGCCGCCCGCGGCAACCGCGACCCCGCCCCGCGCGGCGGCTCGTTCGTGTGGCCGGTGCGTGGACCGATCACGACCCAGTACGGCGAGCTGGGCCCCTTTTGGGGCAAGGGGTACCACCCGGGGGTCGACATCGGCGTCCCGGTCGGCACGCCGATCGGGGCCTGCGGCGACGGGACCGTCGTCGAGGCGGAGGCGGATGGCTGGAACAGCGGCTACGGCCACTACGTGAAGATCGACCACGGCAACGGGGTCTACTCGCTCTACGGGCACATGTCCACCGTGGCGGCCTCGGTCGGCGACAGAGTGACCGCCGGGACGGTCATCGGCCGCGTGGGCATGACCGGCTTCACGACCGGTCCCCACCTGCACTGGGAGATTCGCATCGGCGGTAGTGGACTGACCGCGCCGACGAGGGACCCGCTGAGCTTCCTCTCTTAGAACTGGTTCCAGAACAGCTGCCAGACCGCGATCGGCCAGAACAGCACGACCAGGTAGAAGCTCGGCTGCGCCAGCGCCGCGAACCCGAGCTGGGCGGCGCCGCGGAACGCCAGCAGCAGCCCGACGCCGAAGCCGGTGACGACGTACAGGCCGAAGACCAGCACGACCCACAGCTGAAAGAGCGCCAGGGGGCTCGTGTCGGCCTCGGCGTAGCCGTCGTCGCCCGACCCGGCGTCGTCGTCGCCGGTCGCGCCCGCCGCCGCGGCGGCCTCGAGCTCCTCGTCGGTCGGCAGGTCGCCGAGGTCGATGTCGACCGGTTCGTCGTCGAGCGGGATGCCGGCGGGGCGGCGGGCCACGGCCGGGTATTGTAGGGGGCTGCCGAGCCCCGAGCTAGCGGTCCTTGGTCATCCCCAGGAGCGGGCGACGAGGCTCCCGACCGGCCACCACCAGCGCCGGCGTGCCCCGGCACCACCCGGATTCGTCGCTCCGCGCGGAACGACAGCGCTAGCCGGGCAGATCCCCCGATCGCCGGTTAGTCCCTCAGTAGCGTCCGCGAGTGCTCGTAGTAGCCCTGCGCGCTCCGGCGGATGCCCTCGATCTCCTCAGGCGTCAGCTCGCGCACCACCTTAGCCGGGACGCCCAGCACCAGCGAGCCAGGCGGGATCACCTTGTTCTCCGTCACGAGTGCATGGGCGCCGATGATCGTGTCGCGCCCGATGCGCGCGCCTGTCAAAATCGTCGAGCCCATACCGATCAGGCAGTTCTCCTCGACGGTGCAGCCGTGCACGATGGCGGCGTGGCCGATCGTCACCCCGTCGCCGACCAGCGTCGGCTTGCCGGGGTCGAGGTGGATCGTGACGTTGTCCTGGACGTTAGTGCGGGCGCCGATCACGATGCGGTCCTTGTCGCCGCGCAGCACGGCGTTGAACCAGACGCTCGCGCCTGGTCCGATCGTGACGTTGCCCAGCACGACGGCCGTCTCGGCCACGAACGCGTCCGGCGCGACGTCGGGCGCCACCCCCGCGTACTCGATCAGCAAGCTGCCACTCCAGCGCGTAAAATGGCAGGAAACGCCCCGCGAGTGTAACGTGCTGGGCGACGCGATCGGAGGTACCGGGACACGATGATCCGCTTCCTGTTTGGCACCTTCACCGGACTCTGCATCGGCTTCGCCGGCGGGTTCGTCGCCGGGCTGTGGCTCATGATCCGCGCCGACCGTGACGTCGAAGAGATGATGCGCGAGCCGCTGCCGACCACCGAGACGAGTAGCACCACGGGTTCCACCGGCTCCGAGACCGCGGGCGCGACGGCCAGCGCGACGAGCTAGGCCGCGCGCCTTGCTCCGCTTCGTCGTCGCCTTCGTGTTCGGCTGCGGCGTCGGCATGGCGCTGGTGACCTTCTACTGGTGGCGCAGCGACCAGCAGCAGGCGGAAGCGCTCGAAGGCTGGGAGTGGCAACAGAAGCAACGCGACCTCCCCTCTCCGTCACGAGAAGGCTAGGGTGAGGGCTCGTTCCTAGAGGCCGAGCAGGTTTCGCCCGTCGAGGCCCAGCTCGTCGGCGAGCTTCTCCAGGTCGTCCACGATCGACGTGAGCAGTGGGATGCCCCGCTGGAGCCGCTCCCGCTTGGCGTTCCACTCCATCTCGCCGGGCATGAACAACTCCTTCGTTCCCTCGGCCGGCTCGGACTCCTTGACGTCGCGGATCATCTTGTCGATCCGCGCTTTGAACGTCGCGACGTCCTCGAGCTGACCGACGTCGATCGCCATGAAGAAGTGCCCGATGCGGCTGGGCTGGTTAGGCTGGTGGGTCCTGGCGAGCTCGCGGCCCAGCGCGGCGCCGGAGAGCGCGCCGGCCAGCACGTCCATCACGACGGCGAGGCCGAAACCCTTCGGGCCGCCGATCGGCACGAGCAGCCCGGCCGACCCCGCGCGCGGATCGTCGGTCGGCTTGCCGTCCTTGTCGAGCGCCCACCCGAGCGGGATCCGCTCGCCCTTGCGCGCCGCCATCCCGAGCTTCCCCGCCGCGACGACGCTCTGCGCCATATCCAGGAGGATCGGCTGCTCCCGGCCCGCCGGGATCGCCCAGGCGAGTGGGTTGTTGCCGACGACCGGCGTCTTACCGCCGATCGGCGCGATGCGGTTGCCGGCCGACGTCGTCGCGAAGCCGATCATGTCGTGCGCGAGCGCCATCGCCGCGTAGTACGCGGCCGCGCCGAAGTGGCTCGAGTTGCGGGCGGCGACGGCGCCGATCCCGTTCTGCCTGGCGCGCTCGATCGCCCGGCTCATCGCGAAGTGCGCGACGACCTGGCCCATCCCGGCATCGCCGTCGACCACGGCGACGCCCGACGTTTCCTTGACCACGCGGACGTTCGGCCTAGGGTTGGCGCCGCCGCCCTGGAGCCGCCGGGCGTAGCCCGGCAGCGCGTTCACGCCGTGGGTGTGGACGTTGCGCAGGTCGGCCTCGACCAGCGTGTCGGCCATGACCCGGGCGTCGCCCTCGGGGAGCCCGAGCGCGGCGCAGACGGCGCGGACGTAGCCCTTGAGGTTGGACGCCTGGACCAGCGTCTCGGTTACTGTCGGCATATCGTCCCATCCATCCGTCGGAGCGGCGCCCAGCCGCCGCGGAGCGGTTGATCGGGCCACGGGAACTTCGCGGCCTTCTGTTCGTCGACGTCCATGCCCCAGCCGGGCTTGTCGTTCGCCCACATGGAGCCATCGCGGATTTCCGGCGTCCCAGGGAAAACCTCGCGCGCGGCGTCGCCCCAGAGCGTCGCCTCCTGGATGCCGAAGTTGTGCACGGCCAGGTCGAGGTGCAGGTTAGCGGCGTGGCCGATCGGCGAGACGTCGGCCGGGCCGTGCCAGGCCGTTCGGACGCCGAAGAACTCGCAGTAGGCCGCCAGCTTGCGCGCCGCCGAGAACCCGCCGATGTCCGAGATATGGACCCGCATGAAGTCGATCAGCCGGTCCTTCACGAGCGGCACGTACTCCGCCTGGTTCACGAACAACTCCCCCATGGCGATCGGGGTGGCCGAGTGCTGGCGGAGCAGCGGGAAGTAGCCGACGTCCTCGGGTGCGAAGGCGTCTTCGAGGAAAAAGAGCTTGAACTGGTCGAGGTCTTTGGCGAGGCCGATCGCCATGATCGGTGGGATGCGCTGGTGGATGTCGTGCAGGAGCTCGACGTCCTCGGGCAGGTTCTTGCGCAGGTGCTCGAACAGCTTCGGCACTATGCGCACGTAGGGCGCGAACTCCCAGCGCGCCTCGCCGCGGCTCGCGCGCGCGCGAGAGCCGTAAGTCGTGAAGCCTGGGACGCCGACCTGGGCGCGGATGTAGCGGAAGCCCTGGTCGAGCAGCTTGCGGGCGTTCTCCTCGACCTCCTCGAACGTGTTGCCCGACGCATGCACGTACACGGCGGCGGCCTCGCGCACCTTCCCGCCGATGAGCTGGTAGACGGGCATGTTCGCGAGCTTGCCTTTGATGTCCCACAGCGCCTCGTCGATGCCCGAAAGCGCGTTGTTCAGCACCGGTCCCGAGTGCCAGTAGGAGCTCGTGTTCAGCGCCTGATGGATGTCCTCGATCCGCTGCGGATCCATGCCGATCACGTACGGCCGGACGAACTCCTCGATCGCGGTGACGACGGCGTGGGCGCGCTGGGTGAACGTCGCGCAGCCCCAGCCGTAGAGACCCGGGTCGCTCGTCTCCACCTTGACGACGATCAGCTGCTGGTTGCCCTGCGGCGAGGTCTTGAGCACCCTGACGTTCGTGATCTGGAGTGCCACGGCGGCTCCTTAGGCCAGGAGTGGGTCGGGCGGCGAGTCTACCACGCGCTCCAGATGCGACCGGCGCCTGGCGACGCGGTCGGCCTGGAACGCGGCGAGGACGCGGCCGAGCTCGTCGGGCGTGCCGTCGCTCACGTCGTTCCTAGCGCGGCGAGAAGCCTCAGCCGTGGGGCGGACCACCTGCGCCGACCGAGGACATGGGGACCGCGATCTTGGTCGACTCCGCTCCTCGGAGGGGCGCGGATATCAGCCGCGGGCGGCGCTGGCCTGGCGCTCGAACGCGGCGATCTCGTCCTCGCCGGCGAGCACGCCGATCTCCAGGTGGTACTCCTGCCGCTCGCCGGGCTGGAGGAGGCGGAGCGCGCCGCGGGCGCGCTCGTTCGCGCGGCCGTCGCCGCGACAGTTGGCGGGCTCCATCCCCATCACGTACGTGCCCTGGCCGGTCTGCTTCCATTGCCACAGCCACGGAAGCTCCTCCGGCCGCTGTTTGACGTAAAGTCCGAGCCCGCCGCCGGGGAAGCGGCGGTTGACCAGCGCGGCGTACGCCCAGCCGTCCGCGTCGGCCCGCTGGCGGTGGTGGAAGACCGGCGATACCCAGTCTTTGGTCGGTCCGCGCAGCGTCGCGTAGTCGGCGGCCTGGTCCTGCCAGGCCGGGTTGACCGGCTCGATCTCCCGCGCCGTCGAGATCATCTGCGAGCCCTCGTCGAGCACCGGGAAGCCGGGGTTGATGTGGTAGGCGATCATGTGGGGGACCGGCGCGTAGCCCAGGTTCTCGACCACGTCGTCGAGGAACAGCCGCCTCTCGCCGAGCCGCGCCCAGACCTGGCGCGTCAGCCGCACGTTCTCGCCGTAGACGCGCGTCTCGCGGACGCGCCCCTGTACCCACATCACGTAGTCGTCGCCGTCCCAGTCGCCGTCCACGTGGACGTTCCGGGCGGCCAGGTACGACGCGCGGCCGTGCAGCGGCTGCTCCTCGCCCTCGTCGACCGAGACCCAGCCGGCGGTTGTAAGCCCGCACGTGACGAGCAGCCCACCGTAGAACCCGCGCAGCCAGCGCTCGCCCTCGGCCTCGTAGAAGGCGGGGTGGACCTCGCCGGTCGACGAGCGCCAGCAGAGCGAGGCGCCCTGGTAGTCGGCGAAGCCGAGGTCCATACCGCGGCCGGGCAGCACCGTGAACGAGAGGCCACCGCCCGTGCGCACCTCGACCGCCTGGACCCCCGCCTCGGGTCCCTCCGTGTAGAGCACCGGCCGGGCGCCGCCGAGCTGGCTGACGTCGCCGACCCGCTCGAGCAGCTCCGCGCGGGTCCAGTCGCGACCGTAGAGACGTGGCATGCAAACACCTCCGTGGCGCTGCGCCATTGTGGCGTACACGCGGACGCGGCGGAGCCGCGTCTGGCGCTTACCCCGCTTGCTGCTTCCGCCGGCGGTAGCCGACGACCGGGCGGCCCTGGCGTGTGTACGGTGGGACGGCGACGCTACCCGTGTCGGAAGCGCCCGGCGGGCGGGCGGCGTCCGACTGCCCGCCGTGGGTACCGATCGCGGCGGCACACGCCGCCGCGCGGCGCGCGACGCCCGCGACGAGGTTCTTGGGCAGACGGCGGCCGAGTGACGCGACCGCCGGCGCCGCGGCGGCGTCGGCGAACGCGTCGGGAGCCGCGGCGGCCAGGTAGGCGACGCGTTCGTGCAGAGCGTCCGGGTCGAGCCGCAGGTCGCGGGCGACGCGCGGCCACGGGTTCTTGAAAAGGGCGACGCGGTAATCGCCCCCCAGCTTCATTGCGAAACGCAGCTCCCGTTCGTGCCCCGTGTACGGAAGGGCAGAGGCGACGTCGTACAACGGTGCGAGGCGAATCTGGTGGCCGGCGAGGAGGAGTGAGTAGTTCTTGGCGTGGGCGTCGGTTCCGGCGATGATCCAGTTCCAGATCAGCGCGTCGACGAACCGCGCGACGGCGTCGGCGGCCGCCCGGGCCGACATCCGCTCGCGGAATAGCGCGACGATCTGCTCGGGACTCGGTCCGCCGTCGCTCTCGTCCCTCGCCGAGGGCGGTAGCCCGAGCGCCTGGCACACGTCTTCCTGGTGGATGCGGACGATGCCTGCGTCGGTCTCGTACCGGTCGTAACGTTCTACGACGACGGCCGTCTCGTCCCCGAAGCGCGCGACGCGCGTGGGGGTGACGACGAGGCCAACCCGGCGCGCGGCGTCCAGGCAGAGGTGCTCGTTCAGATCGTGGTCGTCCAGGCCGGCGATCGCCGGTTTCAGGATGTGTGTGGTCGGCACCGCACCGCTGGGCACGCCCCACCGACCGTCCCGGAAGAGCAGGGCCGTCTTCGCTTGAGCGCCGGCGAGGCTGAACTGCCCGGTGAAGGTATGTCCGAGCCATTCCGTGGAGTCAGCGCGCAGCTCGCGCAGCCGTTCGGCGACGTCCTCGTCGGACAGCCACGTGACGCTGCCCGGGCGTGCGAGGGCGCGGTCCAGGTCGTCCGGGCGGGCGAACCGGACTGCGCCCGCGCAGTCCTCGCCAACCGGCGTCGCGAGAAGCGAGAAGGGCGAAGAGGCCGACGTGTGGAAGCGGCTGGCCCATCGCTCCAGGACGCGGTCGTTGTCCGGCAGGAGACCCCACAGCCACGGGGTGACGACCGCGTCGTCGTGGGAGGATGCCGTGGGGCGCATCGACAGCGAGAGTGGCGTCGGGGCGGGCTTTCGTCGGTAGGCCGCGTCGTAGTCGAACCGGAGTCGGCCGCCTGGAAGGCGCTCGAGCGTCCCCGCGACGACGTCGTCGAGGATGACGACCAGGGAGTCGATCGGAACCGGAACGCTCATCGGGCTCGGAAGCGCGCCAGGTGGGCGTCGAGGTCGACGGGAGTGCCGTCGACGTGATCGGCCGCGTCAGCCGGGTGGAGGTCGATGGCGAGGTCGAGCGCCTGGATCAGGCGGAGGACGAGGCCGAGCTCAGCCGCGGCCTTGCCGGCTTCGATCTGCCAGACCCACCGCCGCGAAACGCCGATGCGGCGAGCGATCTCCTCCTGCGACATCCGCAGCTCGATGCGGCGGCCCCGCACGACGTCGGCGAGGTCCGCGATGGAGACGATCCTCACGCGCCATCCTTTCGAGCAGCTTGGGATCGATCGATCCCGTTTGTCAGCTGGAGATCGATCGATCCCTATCGTACACCATGCGATCGGACGATCTCACCTCGCTGCTGGAGATCGCTCGATTCCTATAATCGCCGGGTGATCAAGATCCACCCCGACCTCGCCCCGCTTCCTTTCCGTCCCGAAGCGATCGCCTGGCTGCGCGACTGGGGCGTGCAAATCCAGGTCCGCGACCCGCGCTCGAAGAGCGGCGGCGGCTACTGGTGGCCCGAGAGGAAGCTGGTCGACCTGTTCACCGCCCAGGAGGAGGCGGCGATCCACGAGGTGGCACACGCCTGGTGGCACCCGCGGCGGCTCGAGGCGCGCAACGCCGCCGAGATGATCGTCGCGACGGTCAAGCTCTCCGAGGAGCCCGACCCGCGGTACGAGCGGGCCCGCACCATCGCCAATTACTACGTGTACGGCATCCCGAGCCAGAAGGACACCGGCTCGCCGACCGGCTGGTGGATGGGCCAGCTCGTCAACCAGGGCAACGACTGGGAGTGCTACGCCGGCCTGGCGAGCGCCGTGATGGGCGATCTCGCGCTCCTGCCGCCGTACGTGGCACGATTCTACGAGGAGCTCTTCGATGCGCCTGTACGGTGAGCTCCAGATCGCGGCGGCCGAGCTCGAAGCGGTCCCGAACCCAGCGCCGGAGCACGACTACCTGATCACGTGCGAGACGCCGGAGTTCACCTGCCTCTGCCCGCGGTCCGGCTTCCCGGACTTCGCGACGCTGCGGCTGCGCTACGTGCCAGACCAATCGATCGTCGAGCTCAAGTCGCTCAAGCTATACGTCAACCGCTACCGTGACGAGCACGCCTACCACGAGGCGGTGATCAACCGGATCGCCGACGACCTCGTCGCCTGCGTCGACCCCCACTGGCTGGAGCTCGTCGGCGACTTCAACGTGCGCGGCAACGTCAAGACGGTGATCACGGTCGTCCGTCAGCAGCCGGACTACTGCCTGCCCGACTACCTTCGCGACCAGCTCTTTGCGACCGCGACCCGTCCGTCGTCGCCGACGCGGTAGGTCAGGTCGAGCCGCTCGCCGCGCCAGGCGAGGTTCCGGAGCTCGTAGCACGCGCCTGGCGTCAACAGCGCTGGCGGTAGGCGCGGCTCGATCCGCAGCTCGTCGGACTCGGGGTCGTCGACGACCCCGGCGACGTACCGCAGGAAGAGCAGCACGGTCGTCGCGCCCCAGCCGTAGCCCTCGGTGTGCCACTCGCCCGCGGGCGGCCAGTGCTCGTGGGAGACACCCGGTAGGGGGCGCCCAGGCTCGTGGCGGGGCGCATCCGTCGCCGACCAGACGCGTTCGAGCAGGCCGGCCGCCGCCTTGGCTGCCCAATCGACCTCGCCGGCCTCGCGCGCGCTCTCGAGGACGGTCAGCGCGACGGGTGGCCACTCGAGCGGCGAGTACTCGCCGTGGGGCGGGAGACTGCGAAAGTGCCCCTTGAGCGCGTGCACCTGTTCGGGGGTGGCGACGCGGCACAGCAGCGGCGCGAGCTGCATCGGGTCGCGCACCGAGGTCGGGCCGTCGGCGGTCCGGTCGTGGAACCAGCCGCGGTGCCAGAGCGCCCGGGTTCGGGCCGCGTAGGCGTCGGCGACGTTGCGCCAGCGGTTGTCGCCGGTCCAGCCAGCCAGGAGGCGCGCCGCCTGGGCGATGGAGGCGTCGAGGTCGACCGCTTCGATGCCCTCGATGCCCCCACCCCCACGTTCGGCGGCGCCGAACCGCGGGGAGGCATCCTGTCCGCTTTCCCACCCGCAGAGGTAGAAGGGCGTGCCCACGCCGTGCGTCCGGTTCGCCAGCCACCACGCGAGGTAGGCGGCCAGGTGTGGCGTCATCGCGTCGAGCCACGCGCGATCGCCGGTGCGCCGGTAGATGAGGCCGACGCACCAGAACGGCCAGCACCACGGCGGCGCTGTGCCGCAGGCCTGGCCGTCGACGGCGACCATGTTCACCGAGCCGTCCTCGCGCGTGCAGGGCACGTTCGGCGCGAGCGC
>DASRFH010000100.1:0-12363 GCA_035651675.1 Chloroflexota bacterium
CTCCATCTGGAGCGGCAGCCAGGGCAGGTCCTTCGTGTAGGGCTCGTTCTCCCAGCCCTTGAGCGATGGGATGAAGCCGACCTCGGTGTGCAGGCCTTTCCAGTCTTTCAGCACGAAGTTGTAGAACTTCGACATCTCGAGCGCGTACCTGAGGTCGTTCTGCGCGCAGACGGCGACGAGCTGGCGGAGCGTGTCGACGTACTGGTCGTAGCCTTCGGCCCAGTTCAGCCCTCTGGGGATGTCGACCGAGAGCTCCTGCTGGAGCGGCATGTCTTGCATGCGCGGCATCGGCAGGCCGAACGGCGTCGGCACGACGGAGTTGATGATCCCCGTGCCGAGGGCGACGGCCACGTCGCAGGCGCGCTTGAAGCCCTCGACCGCCTGCCGCCGCCTGGTCGCGTCCGGGTCGGCAGCCCCGGCCGGCGAGTGGACGAACTCCGAGATCGTCATCCCCTGGTCGGCCACGAGCTGCTTGAGCGAGCGGATCCTCTCGGGGGTGTAGTAGCTGTCGAGCGTCTCGCGGTCCCAGGCGATCAGCTCGACGTTCTTGAAACCGAGCTTCGCCAGCCGCTTGATGCCGTCCTCGTAGGGCGGGGTCCACTGGAAGGGCCAGATCGCTGCGCCGAACTCCACGCGGTGTGCCTCCTCTGTCGCTGCGCTTGGTGGCGTATGCCCGGCGCAACGATACAGCGGACGGCTGGGCGCCGGCGCCCGCTGCGACGGGGTGTACTCGCCGGTCTGCGCGGCCAGGTACCGGGATACAGCGGACGGCTGTCCACCGGCGCCCGCTGCGACCGCCGGATGCTCAAGGAATACGTCGACGCGTGCCTCGACGGCGCCCAACGCTCCGTGAGGCTCGCCGACGTAGGTGGCGGCTCAGCACCGCCGATGTGTATCGTCCTTGGCTTCGAGAGGATCGACGTGGATGGTTGGGAGGTCGCGCTCGACGTCGACGACGCGACGGCGTACGCGGCGTTCGCGGCCGACCGGCGTTGGTGTGGCTACGCGATCGCGGACCTCGACGCGCCGTTCCGGGAACACAGCCGCGTCGCGGTGGCGCGTCTTGGAGAAGAGGTCGCGGCCTGCCTGGTGCTGCGACACCCGGCGTTCACGTCGGTCGTGCCGCATGGGCCGGCGGAGGGGCTGGCCGCGATCCTCGCCCGTGCCGAGCTCCCGACCACCACGCACCTGTTCGCCCGCGCCGAGCACCTCGGGGTGCTGCGGCGGTGGTTCGTCTACCCGGCGCCGACGCCGATGCTTCGGATGGGGGTGGACCGGACCGCGTTCATTCCGGCGGCGGGGAGAGCCGAGCGGCTCGGTTCCGGGGACCTACCGGCGCTGGCCGAGCTGTACGCGGCCTACGACGGCAGCGCCTTCCAGCCGGACCAGCTCGCGACCGGGGTGTTCTACGGCATCCGCCACGGTGGGGCGCTGCTCGCGGCTGCCGGGACCCACGTGGTGTCGGCGCGCTACGGCATCGCCGCGCTCGGCAACGTCTTCACCCGGCCTGAGGCGCGCGGGCGCGGACTTGCCCGTGCCGTGACGAGCGCGGTCGTCCAGGAGCTGCTCGCCGGCCCGTGCGGCGAAGTCATCCTGAACGTGGTCCAGGCGAACGCACCGGCGATCGCGGTCTACGACCGGCTGGGCTTCCGTATCCACTGCCCCCACTACGAGGGGATAGCTGCTCTACAGGCGCGAGCCGCCTGAGCCGCTCAGGCCGCCATCGGAGAGGCAGCGCTGGGCGGCCATCGCCGCGATCTCGGCCAGCACGGCCTCGGCGCCCGGCGAGGCGAGCGCGCCACGGCCGCCGGGGAGGATTTTCAGGAGGTCAGACTGCCGTTGATGGACGTGGGTAGTCGGCCGCGGCCTCGCCCGCGAGGTCGGTTAGGCCCCGCGCCGGGTCAGTCGCAGCCGTCGGCGCAGCAGCAGGCGGCTCGCCCGGCCCGCGCAGCGGCGAGCGCCTCGCGCGCCTCCGGCACGAGCCAGCGGAGAAACACGAGGGCGGCGAGGCCGTCCGCCCACCACCAGCCGAGCAGTGCGTTGGCGGCCAGCCCGACGAGCATCGTCCCGGCCATGTAGGCGCAAGTGACGGAGCACGCCGCGTCGGCTCGCAGCGCGGCGCTCCCGATCCGTGCCGCGATCGCCCGCTTCCGCCGGGCGAGCAGCGGCATGCCGACGACGGCCGCGGCGGCGACGGCGAGGCCGACCCACGACGTCTCCGCCTCGCGGTGCCCGAGCAAGCTCGCCGCCGCGCTCGCCACGACGTACAGGCAGAGGAGGCCCAGGCCCACCCCCGTCACCCACGCGGCCCGGCGTTCGGCCTGCTCGACGTGTTCGAGTGCGGCGCCGCGCGCCTCGGCGGCCAGGCGCCAGAGCAGGACGGCGCCGGTCACCAGCTCGATCACGCTGTCCAGCCCGAACGCGGTGAGCAGGACGCTGCCGGCCGTCACTCCGGCGCCGATCGAGAGGAGCGCTTCGAGCGTCATCCAGCCGACGGTGAGCTGCTCGACGCGGACGCCGGCGCGGACGTCGCGTGTGAGCCGTTCGGGGAGCGCCGCGGTCGCCATCGTGCTCGTGGCTACTCTACAGCACGCCGGGTGGTCCTTGTGGGCTAAGGTTGGTCGCCGTTTTAGGCTACGGCTTCGTGTGAGCCGCTCCACATCCGACGCCGGTGGGCCCACGTAGGATCGGGGTGACAGCTCGAAGCGGGGTGGGCGGTGTTCGACGAGGCGCAGGCGCGGCTGGAGCGGGCGGTCCTAACGTACGTGCTGGCCGAAGGACAGCGCGCGGGTGAGCGGGCTGTGGCCGACGTGGCGGTCGCGCACCCCCACGCGGTGGGAGCCTGTGGGTTAGCCGGCGACCTGCTGACGACGCTGCGGATGGCGGTCGACGGGAGCGGGGCGGAGCGCACGTTGGCGGTGCTGCGCGCGCTCTCTATGGGCGCGGAGCCTGATCAGTCACGCCCGGCGGTGAGCATCTCGCTGGCGGTTGTCGAGCTGCCGGGCGTCAACTAGGCGCGCCGGCGCGGGCCGAGTCGAGCCGGCCAGCCGCTAGGCGCTCGAGCCGCGCCCAGAGCATCGGCTCCGAGCCCACCTGCGGATCCCAGGCGATCTGCTCGATCATGGCGTGAGCGGGGTCGGGCACGCCGTGGCGCACCCAGGCTGCCCCGAGCCGGCGCGAGCCAACCCCCTCTCGCGTGCCGCGCCAGACCCACAGCAGTGCCCGGCGGCCGTCCGTCTGAACGGTCACGTCGTAGGCGCGCTGCGCCGCCTCGACGAACGCCCGCGCGGTCTCGCTCGGCATGACGATACCCAGGGAGAGGAAGCGCCAGGACTGAGACACCCTCTGACCTCCTTGCCAGCGGTGTCCACACTCTGGCCCGAGGCCGTGACCGCGTCCACCACCCAACGGTCCCGGCTTGGCCGGCCCATTACGGTTGGGTCGTGGTAGCCTGCCTTCCACGCTGAATCCGCGGTTGTGGGGGCGTCCTTGATCGACGTCGTGGTGTTCGACATGGATGGCGTCCTGGCCGAGTACCGGATCGACCGGCGGCTGGCGCTGCTCTCGGCGTGGAGCGGGCGGACACCGGAGGAGATCCACGCCGCGATCTGGGGCTCGGGCTTCGAGGCCGAGTCCGAGCAGGGCGACTGGAGCGCCGACGACTACCTGCGCGGCTTCGGCCAGCGCATGGGCTACCCGCTGACGGCCGCCGAGTGGATCCGGGCGCGGCGCGAGTCGCTCACCCCGAACGATGCGGTGCTCGCCGTGGCGCGTCGGCTGGCGGCGCGCGGACGCGTCGCGATGTTCACGAACAACGGGTTCCTGCTGAAGCGTCACTTCGCCGAGGTCTTCCCCGAAGCGGCGGCTATCTTCGGCGAGCTGGCGGTCTTCTCGGCCGACGTCGGCCGCGCCAAACCTGCGCCCGAGGCGTTCGCGCGGCTGGCAGTCCGGCTCGGAGCGACGCCGTCGCGCGTGCTGTTCTTCGACGACTCCCCTGCCTACGTCGCCGGCGCGCGCGAGGCAGGTCTGCGCGCCTACCTGTTCGAGGGCGTCGAGGGCGTTCTCGCCCGGCTCGCCGAGCATGGACTCGGCGATTGATCGGCGGTCGGCAGTCGCCGATCGGCCGGCACCTCCGTGCGTGGCTAGACGCGATGCAGTTGGCGGCGCTTGCGAGTCAGGACCACAGCCGGTCCATCGGCAGCACATGGATGCGTTCCTCGCGGGTGTAGGAGCGGCTTCCTAGGTAGAGAACGACGCCACCGACGAACGCCGTGCCAAGCTTGTCGCGCAGAGAACGGAGTCCGTTGAAGTCCTTGTCGGGTATCTGGTCACTGGCCTTGATTTCGATAGCCGCGACATGGCCATCATCATCCTCGCAAACCAGATCGGCTTCGACGTCTCGCGTGCGGTAGTGACTGAACACAACGGACGCTGCGCTCCACCCGGATTGCTTGATGACTTCGTTGACGGCGAACGTTTCGACCAGGTGCCCGAACTCCGTCAAGACGGCGGGATCACGTGTGGCAAGCTTCGCCTGCGTGATCCCGAGCAAGTGTGCACCAAGGCCGCTATCCACCAAATGGACCTTAGGTGAGCCTCGGACGCGCGAACCGAGGGTCCTCCCGTAGGCGTCTATCCGGTGCACGAGGAACACGGCTTCGAGAAGTGCGATGTAGTCCTCGATGGTCCGCACCGGCTCCGCGATCGCGTTCGCGATCGCGGTGGCGTTCAAGACCTGGGCGCTTTGGGCGGCGAGCCTCTGGAGCACGCGCGGCAAGATGTGGCGGTGGCGGATCCGTCGGATCTCAAGCACGTCGCGCGCGATGACGAGCCTGATGAAGCTTCTGAACCAGTCGCGTCGCTGCTGCTCGCCCGTGCTGGCGACCGCCAAGGGGAACCCACCGCGGAGCACCATCTGCTCGTAGTCCTGGCGCGTCGTCGGCGAAACTGCGGGTGTCACGAGGCTGCCTGGATCGCTGAGCAGCCCATCCAGGAACCCTTCCTTCGTCCCGCGCAGCTCGCCCTGCGACAGTGGCCAAACGTCGATGATGTGTGCGCGGCCGGTCAAGGATTGGCTCGTGGCGGGCAGCGTCACGTAGCGCGTCGAGCCGGTGAGGAGGTAGCGACCGGGGTGAAGGTTACGGTTCAACTCGGCTTTGATCGCGCCCAACAGCGGCAGGACCTGCTGGAACTCGTCGATGCAGACAGGTGATGTTCCTGCGGCGAAGAGCGCTGGATCGGCGGCGACCGCTTGTCGCGTCGCCAAGTCGTCGAGGTCAACCACCGCCACGCCATACGTGGCGGCGCACCGATGAAGGAGCGTGCTCTTGCCAACGGTCCGGGCACCGTTAAGCACGACGACGGGTGTGGTGGCCAACTGGGTTCCGACGACTTCTTCGAGGTGCCGTGTGTAGATCGTTGGTGCGGGCAAAGATGCTCCCAGTCCTCCGGGCGTAGGCGCGACGAGATTGTGCGATTGTACGATTGATTTGGCCGAATTGGTCCCGGGATTATGGCTAACTTGGTCGGGTTATTTCGGCCAACTTGGTCGTGGCGATACGGCCAATTTGGTCGTTAGAACGGGACGCCTACCCCGGCCCTAGACGGTCCTACTCGCCGAAGGAAGATCACCCGTAGGTGGCCGGGCGTCATCCGGTACGCCCGCCGCCGCACGCCCGGCTCGCGAAGCGGTCCGGCCACCCCGCCCCTCCAGGTAGCGCAAGCACGGGTCCTCGTCGGGGAACTACGCCTCGAGCTCGCGGAACGTGCCGGGTAGTCCACCCCGGCCTCCGGCCCATCGTAGCGGCGACCGTCGCGTTCAGATAGGCGAGGAAGGACCGCCCGTCCGGGTAACCGCTCTCGTCCGGCACCAGCCTGCTTCCCGCCCGGCCCCTAGGCCCCTATCCTGGAGGCAGCAAGTGCACTGGCGGCGTCAAGTGGATACCCCATCTCGCCGAGAGCTGAGGGCCTCTACCGCCCTTCGATCAGCGCGCGGACCGCGGCGGTGAGCGCGGCGAGGCTGGCTTCGCTCGGGCCCGTGGTCCCGGCGTTGGGCACGATCAGGTCGGCGCGCCATTTGGTCGGCTCGGTGAAGCGGCCGAAGTGCGGGCGCACGTCGTGCCGGTACCACGCGACGGCGGTCTCGACGGTCGCACCCCGCTCGACGATGTCGCGGCTGATCCGGCGCAGGAGCCGCTCGTCGTCCGGGGCGTCCACGTAGATCGCGAGGTCGGCGCGGGCGCGCAGCTCGTCGTGCCAGAGCGCCATCAGCCCCTCGACGACGATCAGGTCGGCCGCCTTGAGCCGCCAGGGTCGCGCGCCACGGGCCGCCGACCGCGTGCCGAGCGCCGGCAGCTCCACCTCCTCGCCGCCGAGCAGCCTGTCGAGGTCGGCCAGCAGCGACGGCCAGAGCACGGCTTCGGGTCGGTTGGCCGTGCGCAGCTCCTCGTCGACCGACCAGTCGCGGAAGTAGTCGTCGACGTTCACGACGGCGCACGACCGGCCGCCCAGCCGCTCGACCAGCGTCCGCGAGATCGTGGACTTGCCCGACGCCGAGCCGCCGGCGATGCAGACGAGGATGGGGCGGGACGGCACGGCGGGTACACTAGCACAGCCTTTGGAGGACCAGGGTGACTGAACGAAGCGCACCGCGCGTTTTCGAGCCGAGCGCGCAGGGGCCGGGGCCGGCGCAGCGGCACGACTGGCGGGCCACGAGGCTCGAGCCGGAGCTGGACGCGGCGCGCGAGCAGGCGCGGGCGGCGCTGCACGCGGCGCTCGCCGCCCCGGCCGCCGCGTCCGACCCCGAGGGCGTCACCGCCTGGGCGGCGGCCGAGCTGGCCGCCGAGCGCTGCCTCGACCTCGCGCTCGGCTGGGCGTACGACCAGCTCGACGCGCCGCGGCCGGCGCCGGCGGCGCTGCCGGCCGACCTGCGCCGACGCGCGCCGCGGACGGGCGCGCTCGCCTGCCAGGCGCTGACCGCACCGGACGCGCGGACGCGCTTGATCTTCGTCGAGGACCTGCTCGCCCACCTGGAGTCGGAGGGGGCTCGATGACCTACGTCTACGTCGGCACCTACACGGAGCCCGACCGGGGTGGTCGCGGCCAGGGGATCCACTGTTACCGGATGGACGACGCGACGGGTGACCTGACGCCGATCCAGGTGCTCGGCGGCGTCGCGAACCCGCACTTCCTCGCGCTCCACCCGTCGCGCCGCTTCCTCTACTCCACGAACGGCGGCGACGCGAGCGCGGTCAGCGCCTTCGCGATCGACGCGGCGACCGGCCAGCTCACGGCGCTGAACCGGCAGCCCTCCCCCGGTCCGGGCCCCACCCACCTGGCTGTCGACCCGAGCGGGCGGCTCGTCGTCGTCGCCAACTACGCCGGCGGCAGCGTCGCGGCTTACCCGGTTGGTCCAGACGGGCGGCTCGCGCCGCACTCGGCGTTCATCCAGCACGAGGGGCAGACCGGCCCGAACGCCAGGCGCCAGGACAAGCCGCACGCGCACATGGCCGGCTTCGACCCGAGCGGCCGCTTCGTGCTGGTCTGCGACCTCGGGCTCGACAAGACGTTCGTGTACCGCGTCGACGCCGCCGCTGGGACGCTCGCACCCAACGCCCCACCGTCCGGGGCCGCGCGGCCTGGCGCGGGCCCCCGCCACCTGGCGTTCCACCCGAGCGGGCGGTGGGTCTACGTCATCGACGAGCTGGACTCGACCATCACGGTCTACGCCTGGGACGGCGCGCGGGGAGCGCTGACCGAGCTGCAGGTGGTTCCCACGCTGCCGGCCGGCTTCTCGGGCGAAAGCATCGCGGCCGAGGTCGTCGTGCTCCCGAACGGGCGGTTCGTCTACGGCTCCAACCGCGGTGACGACTCGCTGGCGATCTTCGCAGTCGACGCCCAGCGGGGGACGCTCACGCTCGTCGGCCACCAGGCGACCGGTGGGCGCACGCCGCGCCACTTCGACGTGGATCCTACCGGCCGTTTCCTCTACGTGGCGAACCAGGACACCGACGACGTCACCGTCTTCCGCGTCGACGGTACGAGTGGCGAGCTGACGCCGACCGGACACGTCACGCGCGTCGGCACGCCGAGCTGCGTCCTGTTCTGCTGAGCTGAAACACATGTGAAACGCCGTTCGTGGTTCGGCCACGGCAAACTGGTGGCCGTGGAAGCGATACTGAACGTGGGCGGCGAAGCGTTCGACCCCGACGCGCTGGCGGGACTGGTCCGTCGGTACGGCGTCTGCTACGAGGAAGGGACGGTCGTCGTCCACGAGCAGGACCCGACGACGGAGCTGTTCTTCGTCGTCAGCGGCCAGATCGAGTTCTCGGTTTGGGACAAGCAGGGTGGGCGCCGCGTGCTCGGCCGCGCCGGCCGGGGGGCCGTCTTCGGCGAGGTCTCCTGCTTCGGCGGGGCGCCGCGCACGGCCACCGCAACCGCCGTGGAGGACTCGACGCTGCTGCGGTTCGATCGCAAGACGGCGCTGCAGCTCGTCGAGACGAGCCCCCGCTTCGCGCTCCGGATCATCCAGCTCCTCGCGGATCGCCTCCGCACGGCGACCTCGGTGCGACCAACGCCGCCGGCGCCCGAGGATCGGCGCCGGATCCGGCGGCCGCTGTCTGTCCACGAGGCACTCGTCGTTTAGGGACGCCCTTACCCGGCCGCGAAGGCGTTGGTCAGGTCGGTATTCGGCAGCTTGCCGCGGTCGTGGACCCACTGTGGCTGCGTGGGGTCGTACTGCTTGTAGAAGGGGCTGCCCTGCGATTGGGCGTCGAGGTCGGCTGGCAAGCTCTGACCTGTGATGATCGCCTTGAAGTAGTCGCCGAGCAGGATCCCCTCGGTGCAGTTGCAGTCGGCGCGGTAGTGCATGATGCCGCGCTGCCAGCGCTGGTAGATGAAATTGGCGTTGTTCGGGTCGGCGGCCGGCGCCGAGGTCGGTACGCCCCACATCTCGAGCTCGATGCCCGGCAGCAGGCTCGGGTCGCCGCCGTTCGGGAAGGCGACCTGGAACGGGACCATGGTGAGGAAGGTCTGCAGGAAGTTCACCGGCTTGCCGTTGAACTGGTCCACCGCGTGACTGCGCACGAAGTTGAGCGTCGCCACCGCGTCGGTCGCGGGCGGCGCGGCCGACTGGTAGGCCGGGTCGGGGGGCGGGAACGTTGCGCCGTTGATCGTCGTGAACGGCATGAGCTCGGGGTCGAGCAAGTTCGCCTGGCGTGCTCTTCCGTCCGGGCCGATCTCGACGATCCGGCGTTGGAAGAACTGTGCCTGGACGCCGCGGAAGAGGAAGGTGCGGCTGATCGGGTAGCCGAAGGTGTTCACAGCACCGCGCCTCAGGAAGTAGTCCCAGATCACGTCGTTATCGATCCGGAAGCCGGTCTGGCTGAAGTAGCGCTCGTCGTGTGGGATAGCCGGGGCGACCGGCGAGGCGGTCGGGGTGGCGGTCGCGGCAGGCACCACGGTGTTCGTCGGCGTCGCGGTGACGACGACCGGGGTCGAGTTGGGGGTGGCGGTCACGACAACCGGCGTGCTGGTTGCCGCCGCGGCGGACGCCGTCGCCGCCGGGCTGCCGGTCGCGACGGGTGTGCCGGTGCCGGCCGTGGCCGTGGCGGTCGCCTGGCTCGACGCCGGGCCGCTCATCAGCGCACCGGCGACGAGGGCAGCGATGGTGCCGAGCGCGAGCCGCCCTGCCCAAGAACGTTTTGCCATCGGTTGGGAGCCTCCCTGGGATAGGTCGTCGGACGGCCGCAACTCCTGTGCCAAGGCCGCGCCCGCCCGCCAGGCCGCGGGCACGCGGTTTGCTGCGCGACGTCCACGGGGCGGGTTGAGCTCCCTCTGGAGGTGGCTGGCTATGGCGATGCTTGGTCCGAGTGATCGCGAGGCCGACCGGCAGGCCGGGCTGCGCGCGCTGTTCCTGATCCTCGGTCTAGGGGCGGCCGTGCTGGTGATGGTCGCGATCGTCGCCTTCTACTACTTCCGGTACGGCTACTAGGCTGGCGCGGCGCGCCCGACTTCCGCGTCGAGCGGGTCAGGGCGACCGGGCCGCCGGCGAGCGCCTGGGCCTAGACGTTCGCCCGCTGGTGTCCTTCCCTGGGAGAACGGCGGCCGAGCTCTCCGGCGCGCCGCGCCGCTCCGGGCGGCCCGTCGCGCACGCCGAGGACGCGCCGGCCGGGGTTCCTCGCCGCGGTCGGCATGACAGGCAAGGCCGGATCGGCGCATACTGGGCCGGTGCTCGAGGGGCGCGCGGCTAGCCGGGGCGGCGTCCACGAGCGACTGGTGGAGGAGCGCCTGGGGGACCACGCCGTATGAAGGTCTTGCTCGACACCGACATCGGCTCCGATATCGACGACGCGGTCTGCCTGGCGTACCTCCTTGCCCAGCCGGCGTGCGAGCTGGTCGGCATCACGACCGTGTCCGGCGAGCCGGTGGCACGGGCGCGGATGGCGAGCGCGCTCTGCCAGCTCGCCGGCCGCGACGTGCCGATCTTCCCCGGCGCGGAGCGACCGCTGCTCGTGCAGCCGCTCCAGCCCCGGGCCCAACAGGCCGAGGCGCTGGCATCCTGGCCGCACCGGACCGCGTTCCCGGCCGGCGAGGCGATCGCCTTCATGCGCGACGTGATCCGTGCCAATCCCGGCGAGGTGACGCTGCTGGCGATCGGGCCGCTCACCAACGTCGCGCTGCTGTTCGCGACCTACCCGGATACGCCGGGCCTGCTCAGGGGGCTGACGCTGATGTGTGGCGCGTTCACGGCGAGCCCTCGGCTAAGCCACCCGGCGGAGTGGAACGCGCGGAACGACCCACACGCCGCCGCGATCGTGTACGCCGCCCGGCCGCCGCGGCACCGCTCGGTTGGGCTCGACGTGACGCTGCGGGTCGAGATGCCGGCCGACGAGGTGCGCCGCCGCTTTACGCACCCGTTGCTGAGGCCGGTGCGCGACTTCGCCGAAGTCTGGTTCCGCGAGCGCCCTGTCATTACCTTCCACGACCCACTCGCCGCGGCCGCGCTCTTCGACGACGGCGTGGTCGGGTTCGAACGCGGGTTGGTCGCCGTGGAGCTATGCGCCGAGGGCGCTGGGGGGCGGACCGACTGGCGGTCGGCGCCCGACGGTCCGCACGAGGTAGCGCTGCGGGTCGACGCCGAGCGGTTCTTCCGCCACTTCTTCGGGCTACTGGGCGACGTCGACGACTCCTAGGTCGGCCGCGTCGCCCGAGCCGTCGTCGCGGGCGAGGCGGGCGCCGGTGACCGGATCGTAGAGCCCGACCTCCACACGGTAGCGGCCCCGAGCGGGCGCCGTGAGCGGGTGCGGGTCCGGGACAACCTCGCCGGCGTCCCAGACGTCGGTCGGGTATGCGCCGCTGACCGGTGGACGATCGTCCTGAGCTGCCAACCGACCGGCTCCGTCGACCAGGTGGACGAAGACGGTCAAGTCGCCGGTGGGCCGCGCGGTCGCGCGCCAGGTAAGCTGAACGGCCGCGGCCGCCCCGGCGCGCAGTGGCGGGATCGTCGCGGCCGCGAGCTCGACACCCTCCCGGAAGCGCGCGATCGGCGGCGTGGCGGGCGCGGGTGTGGGTGGCAGGGGAACCTTGAGCGGGCCGACGCGGACGAAGTCGCCGATCGGGCGCCCGGTCGGGTCGACCACGGCGAGGCGGCGCGACGGGCTGGGGCGACGCGCGCCGACGATCAGCCAATACCGACCCGGCTCCAGCGACGCGGGGATCCGAAGCGCGGCCCAGGTGACGAGCTGGTCGCCCGCCTCGAGATCGCCGGCCTGGACGCCGGCCCGGTCGGCGCCGGCGAGCTGGCGGAGCTTGTCGTCGACGAGCTGGGTGAAGAAGGCGAGCTCGCCCGGCGGCGGGCGGGCGTCGACGCGCCAGTCAGCCGTGACGAACAGCTCGGAGGACGGCTCGAGCCGAGGCACGCCCGTCCCCTTCGCCCCGCTCGCGGGCAGGCTCGGCTTGCGTGCTTCCTCTCCCCTGGAGAGAGGAAGCAGGCGTTCGAGCCGTATGCCGCCCTCGAGCCTCCCGAGCGCCGCGTCGGTCGGCGGCGCGGCGCTTGCCCGCAGGAACTGGTAGCCGGCGGCGAAGCCAGGTTGGGGCAGGCCGGCGAGCGGCAGCGGTGTCGCAGGCGTCGCGCCGTGGGCGAGCAGCACCTCGGCGGCGCGCGGGTCGGCGGTCGGCGACAGGACGTAGGCGCTGGCGCGGTCGGTCAGCCGCAGCCACCCACCGCCGTCGTCGAAGCGGAGCGGCACGTGGTCCGGGATGAGGAAGCGCCAGACTGGCAGGTAGTCGTCCGCGCCCGAGTGCTCGGGCCGCTGGCTGAGCAGGTCGACGCCGCCGCCGTCCGCCAACGCGAGCGCCCGATCG
>DASRFH010000101.1:0-3006 GCA_035651675.1 Chloroflexota bacterium
CTCGACGGTGCGCGAGAGCGGCGACGCGGCCGCGACGAGTGGACTCGGCAGCGACAGCCCCAGGTACGTCGTCTTCAGGCTCGGCACAGCCCTCACCTCCGCGAGGTCGCCAGCGGCTCGTCGCGGCGCCATCGGGCGGCGGCGTCGGCCTCCGCTTGGTGGAGGATCTGCTCGGCCGTGTAGGTGGCGATGGTTTTGCCGAGCTTGTGCGCGACGCCGGCGGCCTCGTCGCCGGCGACCGACGCGCTGGTCCGGTGCGTGCGTGCGCTGAGCGCCATGCCGCCTCCCGCCAGGTGTTCTGCTACGGTCGGATGCTCGTCGGCGGGCGGCCGGGACGCATCGGGGGAAACCACCGATTGCTTGTGCCCCGGACGGCGGGAAAATATGAAGGAGGGCCAGGATGGCAACACCCGTGACCGCGCGTCCGCGGGCCGCCCGCCCGGCCGCCCGCGGCCACCTCGGCGCGCGCCGCCCGCCGCCGCACCTCCTCCTCGACGATTCTGGCCCGCCGCACCGTGACCCGACGCCTCGGGCACCGGACCAACGCTTCCTGGCCGGGATCGTGCTCGGGGCCGCCCTCGTGGTCGTGCTGGCGATGGTCCTCACCACGCTGATCGGCCGCCCGGCCGGGGTGTTGCCGGCCACCCACGATGGCCCGATCGTCCTCACCAGCGAGGACGTGGCGGCGGCGGCCACCCCGACGCCGCCGGCGTGGCCCTTCCGGGCCGAGTGGCTTACCCCACGCCCGATGGCGCGATAGGAGCCCCAAGTGCCGATGCTCTCCGACGCCGACCTGCGGCTGATCGACGCCTACTGGCGCGCCGCCAACTACCTGTCGGTCGGCCAGATCTACCTACTCGACAACCCGCTGCTGCGCGAGCCGCTCACGGCCGCCCACGTCAAGACGCGGCTGCTCGGCCACTGGGGCACAACGCCGGGGCTGAACTTCGTCTACGTCCACCTGAACCGGGTCATCCGCGAGCGCGACCTCGACGTGATCTACGTCTGCGGCCCCGGCCACGGCGGGCCGGCCATGGTCGCCAACACCTACCTCGAGGGAAGCTACTCCGAGCACTACCCGAGCGTCTCCCGGGACGCCGAGGGCATGCGCCGGCTCTTCAAGCAGTTCTCCTTCCCGGGCGGCGTCCCCAGCCACGCCGCGCCGGAGACGCCCGGCTCGATCCACGAGGGCGGCGAGCTGGGCTACAGCCTGGCGCACGCCTACGGCGCCGCCTTCGACAACCCGGATCTGGTCGTCGCCTGCGTGGTCGGCGACGGCGAGGCCGAGACCGGCCCGCTCGCGACCGCCTGGCACTCGAACAAGTTCCTGGACCCGGCGACCGACGGCGCCGTCCTCCCGATCCTGCACCTCAACGGCTACAAGATCGCCAACCCGACCGTCCTGGCCCGCATCGGGCGCGACGAGCTCGAAAGCCTGATGCGCGGCTACGGCTACCGGCCGTACGTCGTCGAGGGCGACGATCCCATGGCGATGCACCGCCTCATGGCCGACACGCTCGACGAGGTGTTCGACCAGATCCACCGGATCCAGGACGAGGCACGCATCGGCGGCTCGCGCGAGCGGCCGCGCTGGCCGATGGTCATCCTGCGTACTCCGAAGGGTTGGACCGGGCCGAAGGAGGTCGACGGCCAGCCAACCGAGGGTACCTGGCGCTCGCACCAGGTACCGCTGGCCGACGTCGCGACGAACCCCGAGCACCTGCGCCAGCTCGAGGCGTGGCTGCGCTCCTACCGCCCAGAGGAATTGTTCGACGAGGCTGGGGCGCTGCGGCCCGAGCTAGCCGCGCTGGCGCCGACGGGCACGCGCCGGATGGGCGCCAACCCGCACGCCAACGGGGGCCTCCTGCTGCGCGACCTGCCGCTGCCCGACTTCCGCGACTACGCGGTCGAGGTCGAGAAGCCCGGGTCGACGACCGCCGAGGCGACGCGCGTGCTCGGCGCCTTCCTGCGCGACGTCATGGCGCGCAGCGCCGCCCACCGCAACTTCCGGATCATGTCGCCGGACGAGCTGGCCTCCAACCGGCTGGGCGCGGTGCTCGACGCGACCGACCGGGCCTGGCAGGCCGAGCGCCTGCCGAGCGACGACCACCTCGCGCCGGGCGGGCGGGTGATGGAGGTGCTCAGCGAGCACACCTGCCAGGGCTGGCTCGAGGGCTACCTCCTGACAGGTCGTCACGGCCTGTTCGCGACCTACGAGGCGTTCGTCCACGTCGTCGACTCGATGTTCAACCAGCACGCGAAGTGGCTCGAGAGCTGCCACCACATCCCGTGGCGGGCGCCGATCGCGTCGCTCACCTATTTGCTCTCCTCGCACGTCTGGCGCCAGGACCACAACGGCTTCTCGCACCAGGACCCTGGCTTCGTCGACTTCGCCGTCAACAAGAAGGCCGCGGTGGTCCGGGTCTACCTCCCGCCCGACGCCAACACCCTTCTGTCCGTGATGGACCACTGCCTGCGCAGCCGGAACTACGTGAACGTGGTCGTGGCCGGCAAGCAGCCGGCGCTCCAGTACCTGCCGATGGACGCGGCCATCAGGCACTGCACGGCCGGGATCGGCATCTGGGAATGGGCGTCGAACGACGCGGGCGCCGAGCCGGAAGTGGTCCTGGCGTGCGCCGGCGACGTGCCGACGCTAGAGACGCTGGCCGCGGTCGACCTCCTGCGCCGGTGGTTCCCCGACCTCAGGGTCCGGGTCGTCAACGTCGTCGACCTCATGCGCCTCCAACCGAAGGAGGAGCACCCCCACGGGCTGTCGGACCGCGACTTCGATTCGCTCTTCACGGTCGACAAGCCGGTCGTCTTCGCCTACCACGGCTACCCGTACCTGATCCACCGCCTCACCTACCGGCGCACCAACCACCGCAACATCCACGTCCGCGGCTACAAGGAGGAGGGCACGACGACCACGCCGTTCGACATGGTCGTGCGCAACGACATGGACCGCTTCCACCTGGCGATCGACGTCATCGACCGCGTGCCGCGCCT
>DASRFH010000102.1:0-8991 GCA_035651675.1 Chloroflexota bacterium
CCTCCGAGCGCAGCAGCTCGGCGACGCCGCCGCCGTACGGCGTGGCGTTGACGTGCAGCACGCTGGCGCCCTTGAGCTTCCTGGCGAGCTCGCGGACCTCCTCCAGAAGCTCGCGGCCGACCAGACGCTCGTAGCGCGCCATGGACAACCTGCCGACGTCGACGTGACGAAGCATCAGACCCCCCGGTAGTACGGCAGGCAAACGATATGCCGGGCGGGTTGCGGCCGAGTAGCACGATCGGACGTGTTGGTCACACCGCGGCGGGCGCCGTGGCGCTGCCCGCGGTAGGTGCATCGTCGGCGGACGCCCATGCCGCCGACCGTGCCGCGCTCGACAGTCGGGATCGCGGTGTCGGCCGTCTCAGCTCCCACGCATGATGTGGCGGTAGTCGGCGATCGCTCCCCGTGCCTGGTCCCACGGCACCTCGAAGCACCAGTACCAGTCGTAGCCGACCTCGGCCAGCGCCTGGCGCATCCGCGCGTAGTCGACTTGCACGCTCGGGTAGCTCGAATGCAGCGCGACCATCCGTTTGCCGACTAGCGCGATCTCCTCGTGCGGCTGCTGCGTGCCGCGCGGCCAGTAGCAGTGCTCGTAGACGCCAAACCAGGGCGAGGCGACCTCGTCCACCAGCCGGATCAGCTCGGGAAGGCCGCCGAGGCCCGTCCGGGCAAAGATACCTGCCTCGAAGCCGATCTTCACGCGCCGTTCCTGGCCGCGCGCGACGACCCGTTCGACGATCGACCGGATCTCGGCCCAGCTGCCTTTGCTCTCGCCGACGTGCATCAGCATCGCCTGGCCGCCGAGGTCGGCGCAGAGGTCCACGTCGGCCCTCAGCAGCTCCACGCCGCGGTCCCATTGGTCGAGGCGCGGGTTGAAGAGCGCGTACTGCCACGCCCAGTCGGACGAGACGGTCGGGATCGCCACGCCCAACCGCTCCGAGCTCGCGCGGATCGCGGCGCGCTGCGCCTCGGCGAGCGACTCCGCCGACCAGTGGCCGCGCTGCGCCCACGGCAGCGTCACCTCGTAGGGGTAGTTGGGTGAAAGCATCAGCTCGACGCCGTCGTAGCCCAACTCTTTGCAGTCCTGCAGGGCGGCCTCGAGCGGGTTCGCGGGGTTGCCAGGACGGAAGCCGACGCGGATGGAGACTTTCACGGCAGCGGTACCTCCCGCGCCCCAGCGTACCAGGCCCGGCGCGCCGGCGTTACGGCGCGTCGAGCTCGACGGCGTGGCCGTCGAGCCGCGGAGCGCGGTGAACCGGAAGCCCACGGCTTGTTCGTCGGCCGCTGCCCGGTTGGGACGCCACCGGCGCCTAGCGCCTCGCGCAGGCTGCCGACGTCCGCCACCTCGGAAACCGATCCTACCGCCCCACCAGTTCAACGCCGCCATCTACGCGCCGATCCAGCCCTGGCTCGGCCTGTTCGGTGCCACCTTCCCGCTTGGCGGCGGAGCGCTGATCGCCGTGGCGGCGCTCCGGCAGCGCCGCTCGATCGGCGTCCCACTCCACCTCACCACGGCGGCCGCCTTGCTGCTCTTCGCGGTTTCGTTCGCGCATCGCGTGCCCTCGGGGGCGGCGGCCTACGGCGCACTCGCCGCCGCTTCGCTCGCCACTCCTTGGTTCGAGCGGAGCTCACCCGGGCGCCGCCCCGGACCTGCTCGCCACCACGGTCGCGGTGGCGCTCGGGGTCCTCGGCGCGACGATGCTCGCCCGACCGGACCAGTTCCATTTACCGGTGTACGACCGCATCAGACCATCGATCGTCCCACTCGGGTTGTTCTTCGCGGTCGTCGGGCTGTCGCTCGCGATGGTCGAGTGGCGGCGGAGCGGCTCCCGGTGCGTGCGCCTCGCGGCACACCTCGCCGCGGCGTGCGCTCTGCTGCTCTTCGGCGCCGTCGGCGGGCCGCTCGACTTCCTTATGTGGAGTGGCATCGCGTTCTACGGGGCCTTCGGGCTGGCGGTGGCGGCGCTCCCCTGGGTGGAGGACCATCTCGATCGCCTCGACCCGGGGTCGCTCCGGCTCAGGCTCGCACTGATCATGGGCGCGCTCGCGACGCTGCCGCTCGTCGCTGTGACTGTCGTCGTCGCCGACGGCTACGAGCAAGCCTCCCTGTCTGAGTCGCTCCGTACCAACCGGATCATCGCCCTGTCGTTCGCCCAGGACGTCGGCGACTACCTCGCGCTCCACCCGGCCGAGGCTGGCACGCTGCCGTCCACGTCGCGCAGCTCGGCCGGCACCCCAGACGCGCGGCCGGCGCGCGCGGCCGCCTTCGCCGGGCGGTCGTCCGGCGCCGTCACGTTCGGCGCGCTCGACGCCACTAGCGGCCCAGCGGTGCAGGGCGGCGCGCCGCCGCTCGCCGACCTGGCCGGCCGGCTCCGCCGTCTGACGGAGCGCCGCCTTCACCCATTTCGGCGACCACCTCGGCCTCTGCGGCGCCGACATCAGGCTCACCCAGCCAGGCTACCCGTCGGTCACGACCACGCAGCAGGGCGCCGCCCGCCAGCGCGCGCTCGTCGAGCGGCAGCGCGGCTGGGCCGCTGGACGTGAGCGCCTACGTTGTGGACGGCGAGGGGATGGTCGTGGCGGCGTCGGACCCGTCGCTCGCGAGCGCGCTGGCCGACGTCGGCTTGAGCCCGGCCCTCGCACCGCTGTTGGCCAGAACGGACCCCGCGGCCGGCGGCGGCGTGAACCGGGCTATCGTATTGGTGTCCGATGGCAAAGAGACGTGCGGCGGCGACCCTGTCGAGGCTGCTCGGGCGATCCGCGCGACTGATCCGGCCACGCGGATATTCACGGTGGGGTTCAGGGTCGACCCGAAGGCCCGGGACCAGCTGCGAGCTGTCGCCGACGTCGGGGGCGGCAGCTACGAGGATGCCTCCGGCCGCGACGCCCTGGTGGAGGCGTTGAGGAAGATCAGCGCGAAGTCGACGACCGCGGCGCCGCCGCGGTAGGCCGCGCCCGCGATGGGGTACCCGCCAGGCGTCGCGCCCGAGGTCGCCCCGGGGCTCGTCGCGGCCGCGCTCGGGGAGCGCTGCGGCCTGGCGCTGGCGGGCCTCGAGCCGGCCGCGCGCGGCTGGACGGGGGAGACGTACACCGCGACGACCGCGGACGGTGCCCGGTTCTTCGTGAAGGTTTTCCCGAGCAGCCGGCTGCCGCGGACCGCCGCGCCGGCGCTGCCGGCGCTGGCCGAGCTGCCCAGGCTCGGCATCCGCGAGGTCCCGCGGGTCGTGCCGGGGCAGCATGGGGCACTCGGCGTCTGGATCGGCGCGCACCTCGTCGTAGTCTTCGAGCACCTCGAGGCCGAGCGGGTCGACCCGTTCCCGTTCGGCGGGGAAGGGATCGGCGACCTGGTCGGTCGCGTCCACGCGGCGACCGCGCGCGTCACCGCTCCGCCGGCACGCGAGACGTTCGAGCCTCCGTACGCCGAGGAGCTGTGGCAAGACGTCGCGCGGCTGCGCGCGCAGGCGACGAACGACGCGCCGCAGGCGGCGCTTCGGAGCTTCGTCGAGCGCCGGCGCGAGGAGCTGGATCGGGACTGGGCGGCGTTCGGCGAGGTGGCGCGCGCGTGCCGGGCGGCCGGGCTCGAGCTGGTGCTGACGCACGGCGATTGGCCGTTCAACGTCCTCGAAGACCGCGGTAAGCGCCGCTACCTCGTCGACTGGGACGAGATGCTGCTCGCGCCGGCCGAGCGGGACACGTGGTTCGCCGGCGACGACCCCGCGTTCTGGCGCGGCTACCGCCCCCGGCGCCCCGACCACGCCGCGAGCCACCTCGCCACCGCCTTCTACCTGTACAACCGCTTCTTCGAGGAGCTGCGCGGCACCGCGCGGGTGATCCTGGCCGACACGCCGCCGGACGAGCGCGCCTGGGCGGTGAAGTTCGTCGACAGCGCCTGGACCATGGGTCTGCGGACCCGCATGCACTCGGCCTGGGCCCTGGCACGCGGCGTGCCGCCAGGTGCGCGAGGCGGTGTGACCTGACGACCAACCGAGGCGCTCAGCTCACGCCCGAGCTCGCCGGCCTGCTGACGCGGCCAGAGAAGATCCTCTTCCCGAAGCAGCAGCTAACCAAGCGTGACCTGGCCGCCTACTACGTGGCCATGGCGCCGTACCTGCTGCCGTTCCTGCGCGACCGGCCGCTGATGATGAAGCAGTACCCGAACGGCGTCGAGGGCCGCTTCTTCTTCCGGCAGGACGCGCCGCCCCACACGCCGGCGTGGTTCGCGACCTTCCGCGGCCGTGCCGCGTCGGTCGGCCACGACGTCGACTTCCTGGTCGCCGACGACGTGCGCAGCCTCGTCTGGCTGGCGAACCAGGCGGCGATCGAGCTCCACACCCAGCTCGCCCGTACCGCCCACATCGACGAGCCGGACCTGATGGTGCTCGACCTCGATCCCGGCGCCGAGCTCGGCCTCGACGCCGCCCGCGAGGTGGCGTTGCTCGCCCGCGAGCTGCTCGCGCGGGACGGGGTCGAGTCGTTCGCCAAGCTCTCGGGCAAGCGCGGCATCCACGTCTGCGTGCCGCTCGCGCCGGGACAGAGCTTCGCGCGCAGCCACGACTACGCGGGGCGGATCGCCGGGGAGCTGGCGCGCGCCCGCCCGAAGCTGGTGACGGCCGACTACCTGCGCAAGGAGGCGCGGACGGACCGCGTGCTGGTCGACGTCGCCGGCAACGCGCGCGGCAAGGTGATGACGGCGCCGTACTCGGCGCGGCCGACGCCCGAGGCGACCGTCTCCATGCCGCTGCCCTGGTCGCGCTTCGAGCGCGGCACGCCCGACCGGCGCGCGTTCACGATCGAGACGGTGCCGGGCTGGGTGAAGGAGCACGGCGACGTCCTGGGCGAGGCGATGGGGCGGGGACAGACGCTGCCGACCGCCTAGCCTTCGCGGTCGGCCGTTCCGAGCAAGGCGAGGAACCGCGGCTGTGGCGGCTTCGCCCTGACGCTGATGGTGGGCGCAACGGCCGAGATCGCTCGTCGCTCCGCGACTCGGGAGCCAGGCGCGGTCTGTCGCGGTTCTGTCGCAGTCCGCGCTCGGGCGCGTGCCAGCGTGCCAAGATTCCGTCATGGCGACGATCCTTCTGGTCGAAGACGAGGCGCAGCTCGCACGGCTGGTCGAGCGGGAGCTCGAGGCGGTCGGCTACCACGTGCGGCGCGCCGGCGACGGACCGGTGGCCCAGCGGCTCTTCGTCGACGATCCACCCGACCTCGTCGTCCTCGACTGGATGTTGCCTGGCGTGGACGGACTCGACGTGCTGCGCTGGCTTCGCGCCCGCTCGGCCGTGCCGGTGCTCATGCTGACTGCGCGGGTGGAGGAGGTCGACCGGGTCGTCGGACTCGAGGTCGGCGCCGACGACTACCTGACCAAGCCGTTCGGCACGCGCGAGCTGGTGGCGCGGATCCGCGCGCTGCTGCGTCGGCAGGAACGGCTGCGGGAGATGCTGGCGGCCGACCGCGCCGGGGGCACAGCCGCGCTGCGGCTCGGTCCGCTGCTGCTCGACCCGACCGGCCACGTCGCGACGGTCGACGACCGTCCCCTCGAACTGACGCGCACCGAGTTCGAGCTGCTCCACCTTCTCATGCGCAATCGCGGGCGCGCGTTCAGCCGCGCGTACCTGCGCGACGCCGTCTGGGGCGAGCCGTCGCTGGAGGGCGACCGCTCGGTCGACAACGCCGTCCTGCGGCTGCGGCGTAAGCTCGGTCCGCTCGGCGGCGCGATCGAAACCGTCTGGGGCGTCGGGTACCGCTTCGCCGCGCACGTACCCACGGCAAGCCCGCGGCCTGCCGTTCTGGGCGGCGCCGGCGACGACGAGCCTCGGCCCTGATGCAGATCACCGCCGCCAGCCGCGAGTGCCACAGCCCGCGTTCCTCGCCACGCGCGGAATGACGCGGCGCGGGGAGGGGTGATGCGGCTGAACCGGCTCCGCTGGCAGCTCACGCTCTCGCACTTCGTCGCGATCGTGGTCACGTTGGTCTCGATGGTAGCGGCGGCCGTGGCGATCGCCACTGTCTGGAGCGGGTACGAGAGCGGCTCGGCGCGCCAGCCGAGCCAGGGCGCGCTCGCGATCGCGCGGTCGGTCGACGGGATGGTCGGCGGTGGCAGTGACCCGGCCGACGTCGACGCTGTCCTGCGGGCGATCGTGGAGGGCCGGCTGCGGCTGCTCGGGGCGCCGGGCTTCTACGCGCCGGCGTGGGCGCGCTGGGCAGATACCGCCGGGCCGTCGTTGGGTCAGCTCGCGTACGTCGTCGTGGTCCGGGCGGACGGGAGCGTCCTGGCCAGCTCCGACCCGACCGGCGCGGCGTTCGCGCCGCCGGAGCGCGCCGAGTGGGCGCCGATCGTTGCCGCGGCGCTGGCCAGGTCGACAGACCCCCAGCAGCTCTCGCACGAGCGGTCCGGCGCCGGGCCCGCCGCGCTGGGCGCCGCGCCGATAGCGGGCCCGAATGGCGTCCCGGTGGCCGCGGTCGTGGTGGCCGAGGCGGCCCGGCCGCCGCCGGCCGAGGGTGGCGGCATCTTGCGCGGGCTCGCGTTCTTCGGCGTGGCGAGCTTCGTCGTGCTGAGCGTGTCGGCGGTCTTCGCGCTGGCCTCGGCGGGCGTGGTCGCCTACTGGTTGTCGCGGCGGCTGGTGCGGCGGCTCGAGCGGCTCGGCGAGACGGTCGAGGCGCTGGCAGCCGGCGACCTGGGGCGGCGCGCCGAGCCAGGGCCGGCCGACGAGGTGGGCGACCTCGCCCGGCGGGTGAACGAGATGGCCGACCGGCTCGTCGCGACCATTGCCGAGGTGGAGGCACGCACGGCACAGGCGGAGGGGCTGCTGCGGTCGCGCCGAGAGCTGGTCGCGAACGTGTCGCACGAATTGCGCACGCCGATCGCGACCGTGCGAGGGTACCTGGAGTCGACCCTCGCGCACGACGACGCGGCGGCGCACCCGCGAGCGGGTACCCGGCTCCGCGCCGACCTCGAGACGATCGAGCACGAGGTGACGCGGCTGCAGCGGCTGATCGACGATCTCTTCACGTTGTCACGTGCCGAGGTCGGGCGTTTGGAGCTTCGCCTCCAGCCGGTCGACGTCGGCGATGTGGTGCGACGGCTGGTCGGAACGGTCGCGCCACTGGCGTGGCAGTCGCGGCGCGTCGAGGTGCTAGCCGAGATCGCCGAACGTCCGCCGCCGGCCCGGGCCGACCGCGAGCGGCTGGAGCAGGTCGTCGGGAACTTGTTGGCGAACGCCGTTCGCCACACGCCCCCGGGCGGGCTGGTGGCGGTGGTGGTCGACGCCGACAAGGAGGGCGTGCGGGTCGAGGTGCGCGACACCGGCGAGGGGATCGCGCACGACGATCTGCCGCGCGTTTTCGAGCGATTCTACCGCGGCTCGAACGGCGACCGCGCCGACGGCGCTGGGCTCGGCCTGGCGCTGGCGAAGGAGCTGGTCGAGGCGATGGACGGCTCGATCGAGGCGGCGAGCGTGCCGGGCGAGGGCAGCGTCTTCACGGTCCACCTGCCGGTTGGGACTGAGACAAAGCCGCGACAGCCATAGGACGGCTCGGCGACAGGCGTCGAGGAGACTTCCGTTCGTAGGCGGCGACACGCCGCGGAGGTCTCGAGCCATGTGGTGGTTGTACGGCACCGGCTGGCATGGGTTCATCCCGTTCTTTCCTCTGATGCCGCTCGTCTGGCTGCTCGTCGTGGGGCTGATCGTGTTCGTCGTCGCGCGGCGGTGGCAGGGGCCGTCCGGGCTCGGCCAGGCGCGTGAGATCCTTGCCGAGCGGTTGGCGCGTGGCGACATCTCGCCGAGCGAGTACCGCGAGCGGCTGGAGGCGCTGGGATGAGGGTGGCGGCGAGCGTCCTGCGGTGGTGGGTGCGCCTCAGTGGACTCGTCCAGCTCGTCCTGGGCGGGCTCTTCTGGATAGGCAGCCAGCTCCAGCTCATCCCGCTCCACATGCTCAACGGCGTGCTGCTCGTCCTCGGGCTCTGGGCACTAGCCGGGATCGCCGCGGTGGCGCGCGTCGACGTGCGTTGGGTCGCCGCCGCCGTGGTCTGGGGTGTGCTCACTGTCGCGCTCGGGATGACCCAGGCGCAGATCCTGCCGGGCGATGTCCACTGGGTCGTGCGCGTCGTGCACCTGCTCGTCGGTCTGGCCGCGGTCGGGCAGTCGGAGGGGCTGGCGCGGCGGATCAAGACGCGGCCGGATCGCCGTGTCGCGGCCAGGGCGGTCGGAGGTGCGGTGTGACGACGAAGCCGTTCCGGTTCGGCGTCGTCGTCGGGAACGCGCCGTCGCCCGACGCGTGGGTCGCGCGGGCGCGCCGGATCGAGGAGCTCGGCTACGCGACGCTGCTCATGCCCGACCGGCTGGTCGGGCCGATCCTCTCACCGCTGCCGGCGCTCTCGGTCGCGGCCGCCGTGACGACGCGGCTGCGGGTCGGCACGTTCGTGCTGGCGGCGGGGCTGCGTAACCCCGTCGTCCTGGCGCGCGAGGTGGCGACGCTCGACTTCCTCTCGGGTGGCCGCTTCGAGCTCGGGCTGGGTGCTGGCGTCGGCGAGGCCGACTTCCGCCAGGCCGGCATTCCCTTCGGGCGTCCAGGGGCGCGCATCGACCGGGTCGCCGAGACGCTGCGGGTGGTCAAGGGGCTGCTCGGCGGCCAGCGGGTCACGAGCTTCGGCACGAGCTACGCGGTGGACGGCGCCGAGGTGTTCCCCAGGCCGGCGCGGCGACCGTCCATCCTGGTCGCGGCCGGCGGCCGGCGGATGATCGAGTTGGCCGCGCGCGAGGCCGACGTCATCGCCTTGGGCGTCGACCCGCGCCAGGGCGAGAGCGCGCTGGCGGAGCGCGTCGAGTGGGCGCGCTCGGTCGCCGGCGACCGACTGCCGGAGGTCGAGCTGAGCTTGAACCTCGTCGCGGTGCTGCCACCGGAGGGGCCTCCGCCAAGCGTCCGCAGCCGGGTGCTCGCGATCTTCGGCGTCGAGCTGGCCGAGCTGGCGAAGGCGGGCTCGGCGTTCGTGCTGAC
>DASRFH010000103.1:0-11395 GCA_035651675.1 Chloroflexota bacterium
CGGGTAGGCCGAAGAAGAAGAAAAGGAAAGCGCTGGCGGTGACCGCGAGCCCGCCGACCAGGACCCAGATCCGCCAGGTCCTGGCCAGGAACGGCGGCGGCTCGCAGACGACCGTGAAGGGAAGCGGCATCGGCGACCTCCGACTGGAGTGCTGTTGTCGACTCCAGCTTCGAGATCGCCAGTCACTTCCCAATCACATCCGAGTCGCTTCAGAGGCACTTCCGCGTCACTTTGCGCGTCCTTCGCGGAGTGGCCGACACGCCTGCCGATCGCTCACGCAGGTGACTCTGCCCGATCACTTCTCAGTCACCTTGCCGTCGACAGTTGCTGATAGTTCGCGCGGATTCCGTGTCAGCGTCAGCGCTCGCTCCAACGCCAGCACGGCCTCCTGGGTCAACCGAGGAACAGGTCGACGAGAGCGGCAAGCCCCTTCGTGCTTGGAAGCGCGTGCCGTCCGGTGGGCGACTCACGCTGGCGATGCGGGAAGGGCCGATCGATCCCGTGGCACCCGACCCCGCGTGCCCGCAGGTGCTGATCCAGGGCACGGTGCGCCCGCCCCTGCCGTCGGGGGAGAGGCTGGTGACCATCTTCCTCGTGAACGACCAGCCGAAGCCGGAACAGAACCAGGACCAGGCCTGGGTCTTCCAACCCGAGATCATTCTCCGCCATGCCAGCGGTAAGGCGGTCTTCCGGCGCCGGCCGGAAGCCGCCGGAAGCGATCACGACCCGGAGCGCCTGAACCTCGAGATGATCTACCGCCGGCGCGTGGAATTCGCCGTCGGCCACGGCGTGTCCGTCCATGCCGAGCCCGCGCCCGGAGCGCCGGATCGTGCCGTCGAGGTGCGCACGCGCGTGATGCCGTTCTACGACGTGGGGGTGACGGAGACGCCTGGACAGGAGCCAGGAGATCGCCCAGCGCTCAGACGGCTCGTGAGCGAGGGGCTCCTCGACATGTGCCGGCTCGCGCAAATGGACAGGCAAGAGCTCGTGGAGACGCTGTCCATCATGACTGACGACTACGCCGCCTGGATCCGCGAGCAGCGCGAGCGGATCGCCACGGAACTGGCCGGCTACGAGGTGCCGGCGAACCAGGCGATGGATCGGTGCGAGGAGATCCTCCAGCGCGTGCGCGAGGGCGTCTCCACGCTCGACAAGGACGACAAGGCGCTCGCGGCGTTCCGCTTCGCCAACCGGGCCATGGCCATGCAGCGCGCGCGGAGCGTCTACGCATCGAGGCGCCGCCGCGGCGAGGACGTCGACTTCGCCGAGGTCGATATCCCGCCCAACCGCTCGTGGCGCCCGTTCCAGCTCGCGTTCCTGCTGCTCTCGGTCCCCTCGCTGGCGGACCCGCGGCACCCCGACCGCACCAGGCCGGTGGACGCCATTGCCGACCTCCTCTGGTTCCCGACCGGCGGCGGGAAGACCGAGGCCTATCTAGGCGTCGCCGCGTTCTGCATGGCCGTCCGGCGCCTGCAGGGCGATCTGGGCGGTCTGGACGCGAGCCGCGGCCTGTCGGTGGTCATGCGCTACACGCTGCGCTTGCTGACGCTTCAGCAGTTCCAGCGCGCCACGACGCTGATCTGCGCCCTGGAGGTGTTGCGTCGGTCGGACCCCAAGACCTGGGGCACCACGCCGTTCACCATCGGCCTATGGGTGGGCCAGCGCGTCACGCCGAACGACACCGAGGCGAGCCACGAGGCCATCGAGGCAGAGCGCACCGGCAAGCGCGCCACTAGTTCATCGCCGGCGCAGCTCACGACCTGTCCTTGGTGCGGCTCGGAGATCGCGGCCGGACGCGATATCGAGGTGAGGCGGTTCGGCCACGACGTGGGGCGGACCATCATCTACTGCGGCGACAAGCTCGGACGCTGCGATTTCAGCCGGGCCAAGTCGAAGGACATCGGCCTGCCGGTCCTCGTCGTCGACGACGAGATCTACCGGCGCCCCCCGAGCATGCTCATCGCCACCGTCGACAAGTTCGCGATGATGGCGTGGCGCGGCCAGGTGCGGACGCTCTTCGGCCGTGCCACGCTGGAATGCCCGCGCCACGGCCTGCTGTGGCCCGGAGCGGAGTGCAACGGGAAGCATCCCAAGAGCGGCGCCCTCCCAGCGGTCGACCCCAAGACCATCAAGCCGCTGCGCCCACCGGACCTCATCATCCAGGACGAGCTGCACCTGATCAGCGGGCCGCTCGGGACGCTCGTCGGCTTGTACGAGACGGCGATCGACGAGTCCGCGACGTGGAAGCTCGACGACGCGGCGGTCAGACCCAAGGTGATCGCTTCGACTGCCACGGTACGCAAGGCGCCGGAACAGGTCAACAGCTTCTTCCTGCGGCGAGTCTCTGTGTTTCCGCCCAACGGCCTCAACGTCGAGGACGACTTCTTCTCCGTGCAGCGCTCGGTCGCGGAGAAGCCTGGGCGGCGCTATCTCGGCATCTGCGCGCCCGGTAGCGCGCGGCCCGCTGTCCTGATCCGCGTCTACACCGCGCTACTGACGGGCGCGCAGGCCCTCTTCGAACGGTTCGGGCCGGCGGCGGATCCTTGGATGACGCTCGTGGGGTACTTCAATTCGCTGCGGGAGCTGGGAGGCATGCGCCGGCTCGCCGAGGACGACGTCCAGACACGCTCCTTCCGCGTGCAGATGAGCAGGGTCGCGAGGTCCGGGCTCGCCCAGCGCAGCATCAAGAACGTGGACGAGCTCACCTCGCGCGTCCCCAACAAGGAGATCCCGCGCAAGCTCGACCAGCTCGAGATCCCCTTCAAGGGCGAGCACGACGCCGCGACCGGAACCTACAAGGTCTCGTGGGGCAAGGACGAGCCGCGGGCGATGGATGTGGTCCTCGCGAGCAACATGCTTGGGGTCGGCGTCGACGTCGTTCGGCTCGGGCTGATGGTCGTCAACGGCCAGCCCAAGAGCACCGCCGAGTACATCCAGGCCACGAGCCGGGTGGGCCGCTTCTTCCCTGGATTGGTCTGTACCGTCCTGACGTGGTCGCGGCCGCGGGACCTGTCGCACTACGAGACCTTCGAGCACTACCACGCGACCTTCTACAAGCACGTCGAGGCCCAGTCCGTCACGCCATTCGCGCCCCGTGCGTTGGATCGTGGACTCACCGGCGCCATGGTCGGCTGGCTCAGGCTCAACTTCGACGAGTACAACCCGAACTTGGGCGCAGGCAGGTTGGACAGCGCGACCAAGCCCGCGATCGCGGAGGCGAAGCGGGTCTTCGCGCAGCGCGCCGGCCGCGTCACCGACTCGAAGGAGGCACAGCGCTTGGCCGAGGACATGGTCGGCCAGCGGTGCGACGAGTGGGTCAAGGAAGCGACGAGGGGCGGACGAAGGCTCGGCTACGAGGCGAGCCGAAGGCCCAAGGCAGGTGGCGGCGACATCGCGGCTCTGCTGAAGAAGCCCGGCTCCCAACCCTGGGACGAGTTCACGGTGCCGCTCTCGTTGCGCGAGGTCGAACCGGGCGTGCGGCTGGTCATGGACACCGACCACCTACCGGAAGGACCGGCCTGGAAGCCCAGCCCGGTGGGGGCCAAGGAGGAGGCGGCTACTCCATGACCACGACAGCCGTGGGCGATGTGCGCCCGAGCCAGTTGCTCTGGACCTACGGTCCGGGCGCGCTGATCGACCTCCCCAATCTCTCCGTCGTCACGATGGGGCTGGACAGGTGGGAGGTGAACCGCTGCCCACCGATCGAAGAGGCGCGCCTCCTGGCGGCGGTAAGACAGGTTCTGGGACCGCAGGTGCAACGCCTGCGCATGCCGCCGGTGGTCGCCGAAGAGAACCCCAATCCGTTCTCGGCCGAGGCCAAGATCGGCGTGCCGGTCAGACCGTTCCCCCGCTGGCTGCGGTGCGTCCGCTGCGGCCTGCTGGCGGAGTTCGACTCGGGCCTGTTCTCGATCAAGGAGAACCCGTACCGGCCCCACGAGACGCACTTCCTCCACACCAGCTGCGAGAAGGGCAGCCGCTCCGATGCCGTGCCCGCGCGCTTCCTCCTCGCCTGCCGCAACGGCCACCTCGACGACTTCCCCTGGCACTGGTTCGTCCACAGCGGCTCGGCAGGTTGCAGAGGCACACTGCGCTTCTTCGAGCGCGGCGCCTCGCTCCAGACCGAGGACCTGTGGGTCAAGTGCGACGCCTGCGGCGCCGCCCGGTCGCTCGTGCACGCGTTCGGGGCGGAGGCGCGGAACAACCTCCCGGCCTGCCGCGGCCGTCACCCCCACTTGGACGCGTACGACGCCGAGTGCGACGAAGAGGCCCGTGCGGTGGTGCTTGGGGCCACGAATAGCTGGTTCCCGATCAAGCTGTCCGTGCTGGCCATCCCGCACACCGGCGACTCGCTGAGCCAGTTGGTGGCGGACGGTTGGGAGGACCTCTCCGAAGTCGAGTCCGAGGCCGAACTCGTCGGCCTGCTGAAGGGCTTCAAGCGGCGGGGCATCCTGCCGGGACTCGAGCGATTCGGAGCGGACGAGATCTGGGCCGCCATCCAGGAGAAGCGGGCCGGCGAAGGGGAGCAACAGGTCGTCTCCGAGGGAGACATGAAGCGACCCGAGTGGGCGGTCCTGACGGACGCCAACCCGCCGACCGACTGGCCGCATTTCCTCAGCGAGCGCGTGCCTCCCCCACCGAAGCACGCGTCGCACGTCAGCGAGGTCCTGCTCGTGAAGCGGCTGCGCGAGGTCAACGCGCTGATCGGCTACACCCGCGTCGAGGCGCCGGAGGAATCCAGCGATCCGGACGAGCGACCGTCCATGGCGCCCCTCTGCCGCGGGCGGCCGGAGTGGGTCCCGGCGACAGAGGTGCACGGCGAAGGCATCTTCCTGAGGCTCGACGAGCAGCGCGTCCGGCGATGGGAACTGAGCGCCCCAGCCAAGGCGAGGGACGCCCGCCTCTTCGCTGGCCACCGCGGGTGGCGAAACGCACGGCGGCTCGACCCAGCGAAGGGCTACCCGGGCGTCCGCTACGCGATGCTCCACACGTTCGCCCACCTCCTCATACGCGAGCTGGCCCTGGAATGCGGCTACAGCGCGGCGAGCATCCGCGAACGCATCTACGCGAGCTCCGGCGACGAGGAACCGATGGCGGGCATACTGCTCTACACCGCCGCTGCGGACTCCGACGGCACGCTCGGAGGACTCATCGAACTGGGCAAGCCCGAGAACCTCGGCCTGATCATCGACCGGGCGCTCCGGCGGGCCATGATCTGCTCGTCGGATCCGCTGTGCTCGGAACACGATCCGGCGGGGGACCGCTCGCTCCACGCTGCGTCCTGCCACGCCTGCGCCTTCGTGGCGGAGACGTCGTGCGAGCGGGCCAATCGCTACTTGGACCGTGCGCTCCTGGTCGACACGTTCGACTCCGCCGGCGCCGCGTTCTTCGATCGCCCAGAGTGAGGCCATGGACGAGGTCTGGAAGGCCGTCGGCGCGCTGGGGGCGGTCCTGCACCGCGACCGAATCCGCGCAGTGGCCGACGCATTCGAGCGTCTCGCCGGCGTAAAAGAGTTCGAGCGGGCGAGAGCCGCCTTCGGCCCGAACGTCGATGCCGCGCTGGTCGAACGCCTGCGCGCCAGTTGGGCCACTGCACCCCGGGTGACTGCGGCCGAGATCAGCGCCGCGTTCAAGGCAGTCGCCGAGGTCGCGTCGCACTCGGACGCGGACGTGGGCATCGAATTGGTCTGGACGGGCCCGAGCACGGGACTGATCCCGACCCGCCGGACCGAGCAGGTCCTCCTGGAGGTCATAGAGTCCGCGGCGAGGGACCTCTTCCTGGTGAGCTACGTCTTCTACAAGGCAGCGTCGGTCGTCGCGGCTCTGAACGATGCGGTCCGGCTTGGCGTGCAGGTCAAGCTCTTGCTCGAGTCCTCTGCACAGGAGGGCGGCGCCGTGCGAGGAGACAGCGCCGGGGCCCTGTCCGAAGCAGTACCTGGTGCGATCATCTATGTGTGGGAGCCGGCCGAGAGGAAGCATGACGGAGACGCACCATCCGCGTCGGTCCACGCCAAGTGCGCCGTCGCCGACCACAAGCTGGCATTCATCACCAGCGCGAATCTCACGTCCGCCGCGCTTGAGCGGAACATGGAGCTGGGACTCCTGATCCGAGGCGGCACGGTGCCAGACCGCCTCCAGTCCCATCTCGAGGCCCTGGTCACGACCAGGATAATCACGAGGTGGGTTGGCTAGAAACGCAAGGCGGTGCTTGGGATCGGTATCCCCGACGTCCTAGCGGGGCTGGCGGCAACAGTCACGACCACGCTAGATCTGCAGGCCCCGATCATCCGAGGCTGGACAGCAGTGGCGTCGGTACCGATTGGCGCAACGCGCGTAGCGGCAGGCGATGCATGGCCTACTCGACATGAGGCCGGTCGCCCGCGGCGGCGTCCAGAGAGCAAAGGTTTCTAGCGATAGAGCCAACCCCAATTTCGACCATTCGTGCCCATCAGCACGAAGGAATCGCCACACCCAAGCCGGTAGTTTCCGTTCGTGATTTTCGACCGCCACGGACGCCTCGCTCGGCCGCCTTCGGTCGCCCCACAGCAGCGGCGATGCTGCACGTGACGCGAAAGTGACTCAGCGTCGGCGCGCCCCCGGCGACCCTCGCCGGCTTGCCCCGGCCACCGCTCCCGCCGACTGCGAGGAAGTTCCCGAACCAGCGCAAAGTGCGTGGCAAGTGACGCTGGCGTGCCTGGGAAGTGATTGGCCGTCCTTAGGCTGGAGGCGCGAGTTGGGTTTGGTCGGCTTTGGCCGAAAAGCCACGGGAACGGTCACCATCCCCGGGCGACGCGGGATCATGGTCGGTGCAGATTGCCGGCCCGCGAGCGTGCTCTCCCGCGCGGTCCGAAGGGACCAACGGCGCGGCTCGGCCGCGGCGGCGCTGGATCGGCCCAGTGGTGCCAGAAGGAGCGTGCTCTCCAGCACCGGCGATCGGAGCCAATCGACAGCGCAGCGCCAGGGAGGACGAAGTCGCATAGACACAGACGCGACGACATAGGCCGCCGACCATGATCGCGCTGAGGCTTCCACTTCGCCTGCGGAGCGCTGCCACCGGCTGCTGGGGTTCGGCCAGCAGGCAGCTTCCGCCTGCTCCGGCTCCACGGCTGGCCAGCCCGAGGCAAGGAGGAACCGGATGATCGATTTCTGGACTCTCGGTCCCACGGCAGCCGCATTCGGCCTGCGCGCCCGCGGCTTCGCGCCGCAGGAGGCCGAGCGGCTCGTCGCGCTCAAGCTGCGCCACGAGCGCGGTGCGTTCCGCGAGCTGACCGACCACGACCGGCTGCGGTTTCTCCGCTGGCTGGTCGAGCACGGCCGTTTCGCCGGCGACCTACCGCTTGAGACGACGCACAGCGACAGGAGGAGCGCATGATCGTGACCACTCAGTACCCACCTCGGTCCGGCGACGAGGGCATGGCGGTGCTCGACGCAGTGCAGGAGCGCGTCTTTCTTGACCGGTACGCCCTGAAAGGCAGCGACGGACAGCCACTGGAGCGGACCCCCGACGACCTGTGGCGGCGCGTCGCCCGGGCCATCGCCGCCGTGGAGCCCACGCCAGCGCTCGAACGCACTTGGGCGGAGCGCTTCGAGGCCGCGCTGCGCGGGTTCAGGTTCGTGCCGGGCGGGCGTATCCTCTCGGGCGCCGGCAGCGGCCACAAGGTGAGTCTGTTCAATTGCTTTGTGGTGCCCTCCCCGGAGGACAGCCGCGCGGGGGTCCTCGACAACCTCAAGCTCGTCGTCGAGATCATGGCCCGCGGCGGTGGCGTCGGCGTCAACCTGTCGTCGCTCCGCCCGCGCGGCAGCTACATCCGCACGGTGAACGGCACCAGCTCCGGCCCCTGCGCCTGGGCCGAGCTCTACTCCGTGGCAACCGGCGACGTGATCCAGCAGGGGGGTAGCCGGCGCGGCGCCCTCATGCTCATGCTGGACGACTGGCATCCAGACATCGAGGAGTTCATCACCGTCAAGACCGACCTGCGGCGGCTGCTGCACGCCAACCTGTCGGTCTGCATCTCCGACGCGTTCATGCAGGCGGTCAAGGACGATGCCGACTGGCCGCTGGTCTGGCAGGGCGAGGTCAGGAAGGTGGTGCGGGCGCGCGAGCTCTGGGACAGGATCTGCACCGCTGCCTGGCGGAGCGCCGAGCCGGGCCTGGTGTTCATCGACCGGGTCAACACGCTCAACAACCTGGCGTACTGCGAGACGATACGCTGCTGCAACCCGTGCGGGGAGGAGCCGCTCGCCCCGTTCAATGTCTGCAACCTGGGGGCGCTGAACCTCGCGGCCTTCGTGCGCGACGGACAGCTCGACGCCAGAGCGCTGTCCGAGACGACGCGGGTTGCCGTCCGCTTCCTCGACAATGTGATCGACGCCACCCCGTACTTCCTACCCGAGAACGAGGGCGCGCAGAAGGGGGTGCGCCGGGTCGGGCTCGGCACGATGGGGCTGGCCGACGCGCTGATTGCCCTCGGCGTGCGCTACGGCTCGGACGAGTCGCTGGTGGCCATCGAGGAAATCTACCGCACCATCCGCGACGCGGCCTACGACGCCTCCGCCGATCTCGCGGCCGAGAAGGGGCCGTTCCCCAAGTTCGACCGCGACTGGTTCCTCGACCGCCCGTTCATCCGGCGGCTGCCCGAGCCGATCCGCGCCAAGATCGCGGCCCACGGCATCCGCAACGGCACCCTGCTCTGCCAAGCACCGACGGGCACGACCAGCCTGCTCGCCGGCGTCTCGTCGGGGATCGAGCCCGTCTTCGACTTCCGGCTGGTCCGCCGCGACCGGCTCGGCGAGCACGTCATTGAGCACCCGGCCTACCGCGCCTGGCGCCAGGCGCATCCGAGCACGCCGCTGCCGCCCTCCTTCGTCACCGCTGGCGAGCTGACCCCGGAGGAGCACGTGCGGGTCCAGGCGAAGATCCAGGAGTACACGGACGCCTCGATCTCGAAGACGACCAACGCCCCGAAGACGCACACCGTCGACGAGGTCCAGCGCCTGTACCAGCTCGCCTACGAGCTCGGCTGCAAGGGCATCACCTACTACCGCGACGGCTCGCGGCCGGCGGTGCTCTCCCACGCCGAGGGAGCGCAGCCGACCGCCAACGGGCTGGTGCGGCGCCCGCGGGCGCTCGAGGGGACGACCTACCGCACCGAGACCCCGCTCGGGACGGCGTTCGTGACGGTCAACACCCGCGAGGGTGCCGAGGGGCGGGAGCCGTTCGAGGTGTTCCTGAACGTCGGCAAGGCCGGCTCGGACATCGCCGCGCTCGCCGAGGCGATCGGTCGGCTCTGCTCGCTCTGCCTGCGCCTGCCCTGCCAGCTCCCGGCCCGCGAGCGCGTCGCCGCGATCGTCCACCAACTCGGGGGATCGGTGGCGGGCGCGCGCTCGGCTTCGGCGCCAGGCGGGTGCGCTCGCTGCCCGATGCGGTGGCCCGCGTGCTCGCCGAGGCGGCCGAGCTCGACGACGAGATGGCTGCCCACCAGGGGGCACCAGCGGCCGGCGCGGGCGACCTCTGCCCGTCCTGCGGCGAGGCCACACTGGCCCATCGCGAGGGCTGCCGGAGCTGCCCCTGCGGGTTCAGCACTCGCTGAACCCGCAGAAGACCGAGAAGGAGCGTTAGCACGGCACCGCGCATCGCCCTCTACGCGCGTGTGGCGGCGGTCGATCAGATGGGCACGCGCGCTCGCACTGCAGGTGGCGCCCCTGCGGGCCTACGCCCAGGCACGGTCCTGGCCGGTCGCGCCGGAGCACGTCTACCGCGACGAGGGAGTGAGCGGGCTGCAGCTGGAGCGGCTCGGACTTGACCGGCTCCGCATGGCGATCGCCCGCGGCAGGATCGACGTCGTCCGCGTCAGCACTCCGGACCGCTTGGCGCGCGACGACACCGCCCTGTCCCAGCTCCTCGACGAGTGGGTGCGCGCCAGCTGCCGGGTGGTGTTCACCGACCAGGGGTAGAGCGCGTGGCGGACGCGGCCGGAGGGGGCTTCGCGCCGCATGTGCAGCGCGTGCGGACTCCAGCGGCTACGTTCGGCCCGACCATCGCGACCTCCCGGATCTGCGACGCGGCGCCACCCGTCTCCCTCGACCGCGTCGCGAGTTGGGCCCACGCCGTGCGCGGCGACGAGTCTGGCAGCCTGCTCAACGACCTCTGGACGTCAAGCAAGCGGCTCTCCTTCGTCGCGGCGCGGGGAGATCTTCGACACCGCCGTCGAGGAGGCCGCGCAGCTCGCGACGCGATGCCAGTGATCGGGCGGTCTGCCAGCCGGCCGCCCTGCGTCCCGCGCGCCGAGTCCGGCCCAGTGCCCCTATTGCCCTGAGGGCGAGCGCTCTTACAGCGTCCCGGTCTGACGCGACGACCGCTGCGAGACGCTCCCGACCCGCCTCATCGAGCGCAGCCGCCTGACCACTCGCCTCCCCACCAGCAGGCCCCGCCGACTCCGACGGGAGCCGTGATGTGCCAATCCCTTCGCTGAAAGGAGGAGACCCCATGCCTCGCGCGCCGCCACGAACTTCGCGCATCGATCGTCGTCACACCTTACCGAAGCCGAGCCCGCGGGCTCGGCTTCGGCCATTCCTGGACAAGGAGAAGTCACATGTCCAAGCGTCATCTCAACCGTTTCGCACCCTGCCGCCGGTGCCTCGCCACCGTCCGCGCGTGGTGCGCGGCCCTGCTCGGGCGGGCCTGGTGGGCCATCCGCCGCTGGCGGCGGCCCGTGCCGGTCGAGATCCTCATCGCCGACCGGGCCAAGCGGCGCCTGCTGGAGCGCGAACTCCGGTATGGCCTGCGGCGGCTCCAGCGCGCGCTCGGCGCGCCGCTCCCGGCCGAGCTGGCCGTCATCGTCCAGCAGGTCATCGCCACCGAGCGCCAGCTGGCCGGCTGCTACCAGCTCGGCCAGCGCCCGGACGGGACGCGCTTCGCCCTGGTGCGTCTGGCGCTCCAGGTCAACGGCCGGCGTGTCAGCACCGATGAGCTGCTGGCCGCGCTCGCCGAGCAGTGCGTCGGGCTCGCCACCCAGGGCAGCGCGAGCGTGCTCGTGCCGATCGATTTCGAGCCGGCGCAGCCAGCGCAGCCGGCGGAGGCCCGACGCCACAGCGCGCTCCGACCCGACCCGCTGGCGCCGCACCCCAACGGCCCCGCCCGCGGTGAGCGCGTCGCGTGAGCCGGGCCGCAGCCCAGTACCGTCTCACTGCCAACTACTGAGAACCAAGGAGGTCTCTGATGTCCCGATCGACGGTCGTCCTCAAGAGCTTCGCGGACCTCGCGAACGTCCTCGACCTCGACGCCCTGCCGGAGGCTCCGGCCGAGGTGGTGGCCGAGGAGAGCACCCCGGTCGCACCCGCCGAGCCGGCGGCCGACCTGGCCGGCCTGCTCGCCGAGCTGGAGGCGGCGAGCGCGACA
>DASRFH010000104.1:0-4341 GCA_035651675.1 Chloroflexota bacterium
GGACCGCCTCGACGTCGATCTCGAGGTTGACTTCGTCGCCGACCAGGAAGCCGCCCGTCTCGAGCGCGGCGTTCCAGTTCAGGCCGAACTCCTTGCGGTTGACCTTGCCGCGGACCTCGAAGCCCGCCACCTCCTGGCCCCACGGGTTCTTGCCGCGCCCGAGCAGGGTCGCGTCGAGCACGACGGGGCGCGTCACGCCGCGGATCGTCAGGTCGCCGTAGACCCTTGCCGTGTTGGCGCTGGTCGGCTCGACCCGCGTGCTCTTGAACGTGATCGTCGGATACTGCTCGACGTGGAAGAAGTCCGGCGATCGCAGGTGGCCGTCGCGCTGCTGCTCGCGCGTGTCGACCGACGCCGCGTCGACCTCGACCTGAACCGAGGATTGCGCCGGGTTTGCCTCGTCCAGCACGATCGTGCCGGAGACGCCGGCGAAGCGGCCCTTCGCCGTAGCGAACATCATGTGCTTGACGCCGAAGCCGACCGTCGTGTGCTTGGGATCGATCTGCCACGTCGTCCTCGCCGCCGTCTGGGTGTCCACAGCCATTCCCATATACTCCTTACTATCGTAATAGTAGTAATCATCACGATTATAAAGGTAGCAGCTAGCTATTAGCAAGGAATCGAGGGATCGTGCCGTCTAGCTCGCTCGCCAGGAAGCTAAGGATCAAGCCGGGTCACCGTCTCGCCGTCGTCAACGCACCGGAGGGCTACCGCGGGCGGCTCGACCCGCTGCCCGATGGAGCCCGGATCGTCGAGGCGCTCGAGCCCGGGCTGGACTTCGTCCAGCTCTACGTCCGCGGCTCGGACGAGCTGGCGCGTCTCGGGCCCGCCGCGTTCGCGGCCGTCAAGCTCGACGGCTTGCTGTGGGTCTGCTACCCGAAGGGCGGCGCCAGGGCTGGCACGGACCTGAACCGCGACGTCCTCTGGGCGAAGATGGGCGAGCACGGCCTGACCGGCGTCTCGCTCGTCGCCGTGGACGACACCTGGTCGGCGATGCGCTTCCGGCCGTCGGGAAAGGTCGGCGCATGACCAAGCTGGTGATGCTCGAAGGCACGCCAGCGCTGGCCGACGAGCTCCGCGCCGCGCACCCGGGGCTCGTCGTCGAGCTCGCCGCCGACCCAGATGACCAGGCGCGGGCGGTCGCCGACGCCGACGCGCTGTACGGCCTGCCGAAGCGCGATGTGTTCCGCGCCGCCCGGCGCGTGCGCTGGATCCACTGCCCCGGCACCGGGATCGACCCGATCTGGTCGGTCCCCGAGCTGGTCGACGGCGACGTCGTCCTGACGAACGCGCGCGGGCCGCACGCCGAGCCCATGGCCGATCACGTCTTCGCCCAGCTCCTGGCCCTCACGCACCACATCCCGCGTCTGCTCGACGACCAGCGTGCCCACCGTTGGGCGACCCGCTCCTACGACCCGCGGATGGTGGAGTTGGCCGGTAAGACGATGGGCGTCGTGGCGCTGGGCGGCATCGGCCAGGCCGTGGCCCGGCGCGCCCACGGCTTCGGCATGCGCGTCCTCGCCGTGCGGAGGCACCCGACCGACCCGCCCCCGTACGTCGAGGCGGTCTGGCCGCCCGACCGGCTCGACGACCTGCTCGCCCAGGCGGACGTCCTCGCCGTGACCGTCCCGCTAACGCCGGAGACGCGCGGCATGCTCGACGCGCGGCGGATCGGCCTGATGCGGCCGGGCAGCTACCTGATCGTCGTCTCGCGCGGCGGCATCGTCGACGAGGCGGCGCTCCTCGAGGCGCTGCGCGGACGGCGGCTGGCCGGTGCCGGGCTCGACGTGACGGCGACCGAGCCGCTCCCGCCAGACAGCCCGCTTTGGGACGCGCCGAACCTGCTGATCTCCCCGCACGTCTCGGCGTTGACGCCCGAGATGTGGGCCGGCCGGCGCGCCATCTTCAAGGAAAACCTGCGCCGGTTCCTCGCCGGCGAGCCGTTCCTCCACGTCTGCGACAAGGAGGCGGGCTACTGAGGCACGCCCCGCGGCTGGCGGCCGAGTGCTCGCGCGGGCGCCAGCGGCGCTCATGGGGCTGATCCGCACGGGCTCGTCCGCTCGGCCCGACGTTTTGCACCCGGTTAACCCGCAATTAGCCCACGCTTAGCCGAGGAGGCCTACGGTTCGCATCAGGGGGAACCCCGACACATGGCAACCAACCTTCTCTCGCAAAGCACCACCTGCTGCACGAACCACCGCGCCGTCGCCACCACGTTGCGCTGCGACCGGTGCGGCAGGCCGTTCTGCCGCGACTGCCTGACCTCGCGCTGGATCACGAGCCGGTCGTCGGTGTGGCTCTGCCGCCGCTGCGCCGGCGGATCGAGCCTGACCTCGGCGTGGGGCCGCTCTTCCAGCGGCGGACTGCTCGACCTGGTCGCCCGCTACTGGTGGCTGCTCGCCGCCATCGCCGTCGTCGCCTGGGTGCTCGCCGCGCGCTGAGCGGAGCTCAGGGTCCGGCGACCACCGAGAAGCTGTCGAACATCGGCCAGTTGGCGGGCACGTCGCTCGTGTCCGCGTACAGCCCCGTCTGTGTGCCGTTGGCCGGCGCGGCCGGGATGGTGACCGGTCCGAGGACCTGCGTGCCGTCGACCCAGACCGTGAGCGACGTGCCGGATGTGCGCGCCTGCAGCGTGCGGGCGACGCTCGCGTTGAGGCCGGTCGCGGTCGACGCGATGGCGCCGCTGCTCCACGCGCCGTTGCTGAGTGTCCACACCTCGACGTTCCCCGCCGCGTCGAGCCCGACGTACACCATGTGCGTGCTCCAGTCCGGCGTCACCCCGGCCAGGATGCCAGCCTGGCCGAGCGCACCGGACGGGCGAGCACGGATGACGGCCGTCACGCGCTGGCTGGTCAGGTTGGCGTCGATCCGCGCGTAGTCGCCGGTCGAGGGTGGGCCGTAGACGCAGGCGTACGCGCCCGCGCAGATCCCCCACGTGCTGCCGTCGGTGGCCCAGCTCTGGCCGCTGTCCGCCTTGCCGAGCGAGCTGCTGTTGGTCGCGCGGTTGAAGCTGTCCGACACACCGGTCGTCCACGGCGTGGCGGTCGGCCCGCTGGTGGTGGCGGTCGGAGACGGCGTGCTGCTGGCCACCGGCGTGTTCGGGGCGCTGGTCGGCGCGACGACCGAGAAGGCGTCGAAGGTGGGCCAGTCGGCGGAGGTGCCGTAGTTGCTGAGCCCGATCCCGGCGTACGTTCCGCTGGTGTCGTTCACGTCGGCCAGCGAGCCGAGCGGCGAAGCGCCGTCCAGGGTCACCGCGATCGTCGACCCGTAGGCCGTCGCGGCGAGCACGTGCGACGAGCCCGGTGCCAGTGAGACGGTGGTCGTCCCGAGGCTCCGCCAGTATGGGGTTTCGTAGCGCCAGACGGTGAGGTTGCCGGCGTACTCCAGCTCGACGTAGAGGAAGCGCGACCAGTCGGGCCGCGCCCGCAGCACGAGGCCGCCCGAGCCCTTCCGGCCAGGCGGCTCGGTCAGCGTCACCTGGACCGTCTGGTCGGAGATGCCGGTGGAGATGCTGGCGTAAGCGCCCTCGCCGCTGACGGTCTGGCCGCACGCGGCGGCCGAGCAGATGCCCCAGACGCTGCCGTCGGCGGCACGCACCTGCCAGACCTGGCCGCTCGTAGCGGTGCCGAGACTCGTCGCCGAGTCGCCGCGGTTGAACGTGTCGCACGCGACCGGACACGGGGTCGCGGTCGCGGTGCTCGTGGCGGTGGGCGTGCGCGTCGCCGAGGGCGTCCCGGGCCCGGGCGTGTTGGTCGGCGTGAACGTCGTGGTCGCTGTCCGCGTGGGCGTGAAGCTCGCGGTCGCGGTTGGGGTCGGGGTGAAGGCAACCGCAGCGGCCGAAGGCAGCACGCGCGACTGTTGCGCGACCGTGTCGATGCCGAGCGTGCCGGTGCCGAAGAAGACGGTCACGCTCACGTTGAGCTCGAACTCGACGCCCCATCGCTCGCCGGGCGCGAGCAGCGTGCCCGACGGAACGACGAAGCTCCACGTCTGGGCGGCGTAGCCCGTAGAGCCGACCGCGTTGGTCGCGGCCTGGCCCGTCGTGTACAGGAGGGTCGCCGTGCCAGCCGTGTTCACCTTGTACAGGTTGGCGCGGATGTTCGCCGTGCCGCCCGTGGACGAGCCCTTCGTGTAGGCGGTGAAGCTCCACGTACCGCCGAGATCCCAGTTGCTCCCGGCCGGCACCGGCGTCGACACGAAGATCGACCGGCCGCTGCCATCGGCGAGCGTCACGACGCCTGCATTCGAGAGGCTGGCGGTCAGCGTCGCCAGCGTGCCGGAGGGGCCGGTGGTGTTGGCGCTGTCGTACGTGGTCGACCCGACGGTCGTCGTGGCGGCGTG
>DASRFH010000105.1:0-39178 GCA_035651675.1 Chloroflexota bacterium
CGAGGGCGGCTGCACGATCGAGACGCGCGGCCGCAGGCTGCGCTTCAGCCACCCGCGCCTCGTCCACGACGAGCAGCGCCGGCTCGTGCCCGCGCCCATCCGCCTGGTCGCCGGCGTCGGGAACGTGGCCGACTTCCTGGTCCTCGACCGAGCCGGCTAGCCCACCCGGCCGTCGAGCTGCTTGACCAGCCGCTTCGGCGCACTCATCCGGTACGACTCCTCGACCAGGTCGGCGGCGTGCGGCCAGTCGACGTCGTCGCGGTCGATCCAGATGCCGACCCAGCCGTGGTGGCCGACGTAGGGCGGACGGAAGAAGCGCTCCGGCGCGGCGCCGACCAGCAGCTCCTGCGCGCCGGGCGGCGCCTTGCACCAGAGCGACGGCCGCCCCTCGTGCCGGTGCTGCATCGCGAAGATCTTGCCCTTCACCGTGAAGCTCGGCGCGCCGACGCCACCGGCCTCGACCGCCTCCGGGAAGACGAGGCAGACCTCCCGCAGCTTCGCGAGCAGCGCGTCGCCTGGCCCGTACACCTCGAGCGGGTGCATGCTGTGATCCGCCACGGGGCATAGTCTACAAACCCATCCCTACCCACCGCTGACTGCGCTAGACTTCGCCATCATCCTCGAACTTCCGGAGGCGCCCGTGGACGACACCTTCGAACCGCTGTTGGAGGACCTCGACGCGGCGCAGCGCGAGCGGCGCCGCCGGATCGCCGCGCTAAAGCAGGAGCTGGTGGGCGGCGACCTCTTGACCGCCGCCGAGGTCGCCGAGATCCTCGACATCCACCCTCGCACCGTCGGCGAGTACATCCGCGACGGCAAGCTGCGCGCCTTCCAGTTCGGCGGCGGTTGGAAGATCTCGGAGGGGGCGCTGCGCGAGTTCATCCGCGGCCAGACGCGCCGCTGCTCGTTCTGCGGCAAGGAGCAGGTGCAGGTCCACCGCCTGATCGCCGGCCCGAACGGCGCGCACATCTGCGACGGCTGCGTCGCGCTCTGCAACGACATCCTGGCGCGCGAGGAGCACGAGCAGCTCCCCGCGCCGGCCGAGACCGAGGCGCGCGTGTTAGAGCGCGTGAAGAGCCGGCAGGAGAGCGCCTCCCCGTAGGCCGGCCGGCGGGGCCAGGCGCCCAGCCTGAAGGACGACGGCCACGCGGAACGGCGCGGTCGGAAGCGCCAGGATGCCGGCGCGCCGCCGGCCATCCTCCGGAGCCTCGACCAGCGGTCCGCGTTCGAGGAAGACGTCAGAAGATCACCTTGCTCTCGACGAGCGCGGCGACCTCGGCCTCGCTCAGGCCGAGGATCTCGCGGAAGACGTAGCCGTCGTGCTCGCCCAGGCGTGGGGCGGGCGCGTACGCCGGCTCGAAGCCCGGCTCGATGCGCCACGGCGCGCCGATGGTGAGGCGGCGGCCGCCGAGTGGCGCCTCGGTCTCGACGAAGAGGCCGCGGGCGCGCAGGTGCGGGTCGTCGAGCAGCTCGGCGGCCGGCAGCACCGGGCCGGACGGGACGCCGGCGCCCTGGAGCAGCTCGACGACCTCGCCTGCCGATCGCTCGGCGGTCCAGGCCGCGATGAGCGCGTCGAGCTCGTCTTCGTGCTTCTTCCGGGCGGCCGCCGTGGCGAAGCGCGGATCGGCCGCCCAGGCCGGCGCCCCGACCGCGGCGGCGAACGCTTGCCACTCCGGCTCCGACGTGACGGCGATGGCGGCCCAGCGGTCCTCGCCGCGGCAGGGGTACACGCCGTGCGGCGCGTGCAGCCGGTCGCGGTTGCCGCGGCGCGGCGGCAGCCGGCGGTTCATCGTGTAGTCCATGATGGCCTCGGGCACGCCGCAGAGCGTCGCCTCGACCATCGAGAAGTCGATCAGCTGTCCCTGGCCGGTCCGGGCGCGGTGGCGGAGCGCGGCCAGGACCGCGAAGGCGCACGTCGCCGCCGAGAGCGGGTCGGTCCACGCGCCGCCCACCACGACCTCGTCGCTCCCCGGGTGCCCCTGCATCGCGCTCCAGCCGGAGGCGAGCTGCAGCAGCGTGCCGTAGGCGAGCTTATCGGCGTCCGGCCCCGTCCGTCCGACGCCCGAGATCGAGAGCATGACGAGCTCCGGCTTGAGCTGGCGCAGCGCCTCGTAGCCGAGCCCGAGCCGGTCGACCACGCCGGTGCCGAAGTTCTCGACCACGACGTCGGCCCGCGCCGCGAGCGCGCGCGCGAGCTCGCGGGCCCGCGGCTGCGACAGGTCGAGCCGGCAGCTCTTCTTGTCGTCGTTCAGCAGCGCGAACTGGCCGCCGCGGGCGCGGAACTCGGCCCGCCTGGTGGACTCGATCCGGATCACCTCGGCGCCGAGCAGCGCGAGGTACTTCGTGGTGAGCGGCCCGGCGATGACCCAGGTCAGCTCGACGACGCGGACGCCGGCAAGCGGCTTGTCAGCGTCCCCACCTCCTCTGGGGGAGGGACAGGGTGAGGGCGTAGCCTGGGGCGGGGCGCCGGGCGGCGCCGTCACCTGGCCTTCGGCCATCCTCTGCCCGTGGCAGAGGAGCACCTCCGAGTCGTGCTCACCCAACAAGGGCGCCGGGCGGCGGAGCTCCCAGCCGCCGGCGGAGAAGCGGTACGGCGCGGTGGGGTAGCGCAGGCGACCGGCGCGCGGGTGCTCGACCTCCTGGAAGAAGCCGCGCGCGTCGAGCTGCGGCCAGTCGAACACGCCGTCGATCGAGTTGACCGGGAAGGCCGGCACGCGCACGGCCTGGGCGGCGCGGAACACCTCCTCCTTCGTCCGCTGGCGCGTCCAGGCGGCCAGCAGGGGCTCGAGCGCGGCCCAGTTGGCGGTGCGCGCGGCGCGGTCGCGGAAGCGCTCGTCGGCCGCCCAGGGTGGGCTGCCCATCACCTCGAGCCAGCGCGCCCAGAGGTGCTCCTCCCGCGGCGAGACCGCGACGTGGCCGTCGGCGGTCGGCAGCACCGCGACCGTCCCGGTCGGCGGGTTCTCGGCGCGGCGCCGGCCGCTGCGCGCCCCCTCGTAGACCGCGCGGGCGATCTCGCCGAACGAGAACGGGACGAGCGCTTCGAGCGCCGCGACGTCGACCCGCTGGCCGAGGCCGGTCCGATCGCGCGCGGACAGCGCGGCGAGCGCCGCTAGCGCGCCGTTGACGCCGGCCACGAAGTCGGCCTGCGCCTCGGCCGCCTTCAACGGCGGCTCGCGCGCGGGGTCCTCGACCGCCCCGCCGAGGTGGTAGCCGTAACCGCTCATGTGGAAGACGACCAGATCGTTCGCCGCGCGGTCGCGGTACGGCCCGCTCTGGCCGAACGGGCTGATCGACGCCACGACCAGCCGTGGGTTCGCCGCGGCCAGCACCGCGGCGTCGAGCCCGAGCAGCTCCATCCGGCGCGGCCCGAGGTTCTCGACGAGCAGGTCGGCGCCGGCGGCGAGCCGCAGCAGCGCCTCGCGGCCGCGCGGCGTGGCGAGGTCGAGCCGGACGCCACGCTTGTTGGTGTTCAAATAGAGGAACAGACCCGACGCCTCGGGGTCGGGCGCGTCGCCGGGAAACGGGCCACGGCGGCGGGCCGGGTCGCCCTCGGGCGGCTCGACCTTGACGACGTCGGCGCCCAGGTCGGCGAGCAGCTTCGCCGCGTACGGCGCCGAGACCAGCTCGCCCAGCTCGACGACCCGCAGGTCGCTCAGCAGGCCAGCCACGGCTATTCGGGACCCGTCATGGCGAGCGGGGCGAGGAACCGCGGCCGCCGCGAGGGTGACCGGCGCTGGTGATTCCCGCCATGATCGAGGTTCCTCGTCGCTTCGCTCCTCGGAACGACAAAAGCGCGGTCAGATCGGGTCGGCGCGCAGGGCGTCGGGGATCCTGCCGTTGTAGACGGGCGCGCGCTTCTCGGCGAAGGCGCGCCGGCCCTCGGCGTGGTCCTCGGTCTGGCGGGCGAAGTGCTGGGCCAGCCCCTGGAGCTCGTAGGCCTCGTCGGCGCCGCGGTCCCAGCCGCGGTAGACCGCCAGCTTCGTGAAGCCGAGCACGGCGGTGGGGCCGTTCTTCAGCCGCTCGACGAACGCGGCGGCCGCCGAGGCGAGCTCCTCGGGCGGCACGACCATCGTCGCCAGCCCCCAGCGCTCGGCCTCGCGCGCCGAGAGCGGCGTGCCGAGCATCGTCCATTCGAGCGCCTTGCCGAGGCCGACGAAGTACTGGAGGCGGTTGGTGCCGGTCGCCATCGCCCACTTCACGAACGGCGCGGCGAGCGTCGCCGCCTCCGAGATGATGCGGAAGTCGCAGCCGAGCGCGAGGTTGAAGCCGGCGCCGTGGGCGTGGCCGTTGACGACCGCGACGATCGGCTTGGGGAGGCGGGTCATGCTGCGCACGATGGTCGTCCAGCGGCCTTCGCCGTAGACGTAGCGCTTGGCCGGGTCGGTGTAGCGCGGGCGCGGGTTGTTCGGGTCGCCCATCCCCTTCATGTCGTCGCCCGCGCAGAAGCCGCGGCCGGCGCCGGTCAGCACCAGCACGCGCACCGCCTCGTCGTGCTCGGCATCCTCGAGCGCGTCGAGCACCTCAACGCCCATCCGCACGTTCAGCGCGTTGAGTCGCTCCGGGCGGTTCATCGTGATCGTCGCGACGCCGTCGGCCTTCTCGTAGAGGATGAACTCGTACCCCACGCGCTGCGCTCCTCGGCAAGTCCGCCGCGCGCTACGTTACCCGATGGCGGCGAGCGGCTGGAGCAGCTCGCCGTCGTCCCCGGGTCGCGGGAGAAGGCTACGCGGAACCACCACGATCGCGCGTTCCGCGGGTCAAGGGTGCTCCCGCGGGCTGCTGACGGACCGTCGCCCGCTTCGCGGCATCACGGCCGTCGGGCGGTGATGATCCAGGTGGCCGAGTCGTAGAGGACGCCATCGGCTGTCTCGTGGGCGGCGAGCGAAGCGCGCAGGTCCCCAATCGCCTTCGCCCGGCCGGCATCGTCGAGCCCCTGCATCATCCAGCCCGCGACGCCGAGCACGAATCGCTCGGCGTCGGCGGCGGTCGGTCCCCAGTACATCGGGCCGCGGTGCGGCTCGAGCTGCACCCCCGCGAAGCCGGCGTCGGCCAGGATCGCGCGCACGCGGTCGGGGTCGGCGAGCGCGAACGGGCCAGGCGCGGTCGGGGGCGGCGTCGGCAACTGCCGTCCGGCCGCCAGCGCGGTCGCGATCTCGCGGATCCACTCGTTGGCGCCGACCGTCTGCCAGGTCAGCAGCGCGAGCCGCCCGCCCGGCCGCAGCGCACGGCCGATGTTCGCGAAAGCCGCCACCGGGTCGCCGAAGAACATCACGCCGTGCCGGGACACGGCGACGTCGAACGTCCCGGCCGCGAAGGGGTGGATCTGGGCGTCGGCCTGCTCGAAGTAGGCGTTCGCGATACCTTCGGCGGCGGCGAGCTGACGCGCCACCTCGAGCATCTTCGACGACAGGTCGACGCCCAGGGCCGACCCGGACGCGGCGGCGCGCGCCGCGTCGCGGGTCACCCGGCCGGCGCCGCAGCCGACGTCCAGCACCCGGTCGGTCCGCCTGATGGCCGCCGCCTGCATGAGTGGACCGTGGTGGACGGCGATGCTGGCGTCGAACCGCTCGGCGTTGGCGGCCCAGAACGCGCCGCCCTCGCCGTCCCACTCGCGCAACTGGTCGGCGTTCGATGGTGCCACTTGCGGCGTGCTCACGCCGCTGGCCTCCTGGTTGGGCTGCACGATCGGGTTATGCGCCGACCCGGTAGGAGTCGACGATCTCGCCGTCGTTCCACTCGGGCTCGGCGGCCAGCAGCGCGCGGTACTCCAGGTAGCGCTGGTGCTGCTCGGGGCTGTTGGCGTTCGCCTGGTACGCTTCCTTGCTCTCGAAGGCGACCACCAGGAAGTACTCGTCCGTTTTGCCGTCTAGCCGGTAGACGGCCTCGGAGCGCAGACCAGGGATGTTGCGCATGTCGGCCCGGCGGGTGAGCTCCATCAGCTTCTGCTCCATGCCGGGCTTGACGCGCATCCGTGCCACGGTGCCGTACATCGCTCGATCTCCTCGCAAAGATTCCCGCGCCCGGTCAGCCGGCCGGCGCGATGTTCAGGTTCATCCGGAACAGGTTCGTCGGGTCGTACACGGCTTTGAGCCGGGACAGCCGCTCGTAGTTGGCGCCGTAGGCGGCCCGGACGAGCGCCTCCTTCTCCTCGCCGAAGCCGGGGAAGTTCAGGTAGATGCCGCTCCCCGTGAAGCGCTGCATCGACGCGCAGGCGCCGCGCGCCCAGGCGACGTTCGCGTCGGTCTCGGCGGGCTCCGTCCAGGTCGACTCGAAGGCGACAAGGTACGGCGGCCGGCGGCCGAACGCGGTCTCCTCCGGCGCGACCCGGGCGGCCGCTCCCCGCTGCGGCCAGATGTCCATGGTCGTGCGGGGCGACGGCCGCTCGGCGGCCAGACCGCATAGCGCATCCAGCAGTGCATCGCCGAGCTGCTCGACGTAGGTCGACTTCCAGTAGTAGAGGCCACCCTTCGGGAAGAACGGGTCGAAGGCGCTCTGCACTGCGCAGTACGGCATCGGCCCGCTCATGTCCAGAAGCGGCGTCGCGAGCTCGCGGAGCGGCTTGATCACCCGTTCGCCTTCCTCGAGCGGCCCGGCATAGACGCCGGCCAGGATCACGATCGGCTTGCCGACGACCGGCTCGGGGAAGCCCGGCGGGCCGCTCCAGAACACCGCCAGCGGCGTGAACTCGTCGGGCACGGTGGCGATGTAGTCCCGCCACCCCCGCAGGACGCGCGGCCCGTCCTCGAGCGCGTAGATCGCCGCGCAGAGCATCACGGTCGGCCCGACCGGGTGGAGGCGGAACTCGAACGACGTGACGGCGCCGAAGTTGCTGCCAGCGCCGCGCACAGCCCAGAACAGGTCGGGGTTCTCGTCCGCGCTCGCCGTGCGGAGCCGGCCGTCGGCGGTGACGACGTCGACCGAGAGCAGGTTGTCCAGGCTCAGCCCGTGCTTGCTCCGCAGGTGGCCCATCCCGCCGTGCAGCGTCAGCCCGGCAACGCCGGTCGTCGAAACGACGCCGCCCGGCGTGGCGAGGCCGAAGAGCTGCGTCTCGCGGTCGAGGTCGCCCCAGGTTGCCCCGCCCTGGACGCGGGCCGTGCGCGCCTTCGCGTCGACGTGGACCGCGCGCATCGGCGAGAGGTCGATCACGATGCCGCCGTCGTTCGTCGCGTTGCCGGCCACGTTGTGGCCGCCGCCCTTCACCGAGAGCAGCACGCCGTGCTCCCGCGCGAACCCGACCGTCTGCACCACGTCCGCCGCGCCGGTGGGACGGACGACCAGCGCCGGACGCCGGTCGATCAGGCCGTTCTGGACGGTGCGGGCGTCGTCGTACCCCGGGTCGCCTGGGCCAAGCACCAGCCCGCGTAGGCCGTCCAGCAGCCCCTGGACCGCCGCGGCGTCGACGACGCGCCCGCCGGCCCCGGTGAGCGTCGGCGTGGGCATAGGGTTCCTCCTCCGGCGAGCGGGCCCTTCCGGCGCGCTGCCCTGGAGTCACCACGTTACCCAGCCGCCGAGCCGGCGGCGCCTACCGAACGGTATCAATCTGCTCGGATGGCCCTCCGTCGAGGCCCGCGACCGGACCGTGCGTGGCGCCCTGCGCCACCGCCCACGCCGCGACCTGGGCGCGGGTGTGGAAGCTGAGCTTGGCCAGGAGCCGGACGACGTGGAGGTGGGCCGACCCCTCGGTGACGATCAGCGCCTCGGCGATCTGCCGGTTGGTGTAGCCGCGCGCGAGCAGCGCCGCGACCTCGCGCTCGCGCCGCGTCAGGTCGCTCCACGCCGGACCCCGGCCGGCCGGCGCGACGGCTACGTCCCGCGCCGCCGGCCCAATCGGCGCGCCCAGCTCAGCGCCGAGCTCGAGCGCCTCGTCGATCACCTGATCGAGCGCCAGCGCCTCCCCTTCCTCCCAGGCCGCGGTCCGCTGGGCGCCGCCGAGCAGGCGCCGCGCGCGGTCCACGTCCGGGTTGGCGGCGAGCGCTGTCGGGACAACCCCCTGGCTGTAGTGCTGGACGGCCAGCGCCGGGCCCATGGCGCGGTAGAGCGCCTCGGCGGCGCCGGCCAGCCGGAGGGCCCGGCGCGGACGCCTGACGACGGCGGCCAGCCGTGCGAACGCGACCAGGGAGGCGACGACGCCGGGCAGGTCGCCGACCTCGCGCCGCAGCAGCAGGCTCGCTCGCAGGTGCGCGTAGGCACCCGCGCGGTCGCCCTGCTCCATGGCCAGCTCGCCCATCCCCTGGAAGATCCAGGCGATCGCCGGGCGATCGCCGGCCTTCCGTCTGACGGCCAGCGCCTCCGCGAGGGACGCCGCCGCGCCGGCATGGTCGCCGCGCTGGCGGGCCACCGTGGCGAGCAGGTCGAGCGTGTGGCCGACCGCCATCTCGTTGCCGAGCTCGCGGGAGAGCCGCAGGCGCTCCCGCCAGTACTCCTCGGCCATGCCGGCATCCCCCCGGCGGAGCGCCACCTGGCCCAGGCCGAGCAGCACGTGGGCGCTGCCCCAGCGGTCGCCGTGCTCGCGGAACAGCGACAGGGCGTCGAGCAGGAGCCGCATCGCGTCGTCGACCCGGTCTTCGCTGCGCGCGATCAGGCCGCGGGTGGCGAGCGCGAACGCGGCCCCCCAGCGGTCGCCCAGACCGCAGCAGGCCTCGTGGCTCGCGGCCGCGAAAGCGTCGCCCCGCGCAAGCTCGACGCGGAAGAGGCAGAGATGGGCGAGCCGGCCGAGCGCCGTGGCAGCGACCGCCTGGTCGCCGACCTCCTCGGCGAGCGCCAGAGCCGCCTCCTGGAGGCTCAGCGCGGCCGGCAGGTCGAGCTGGTACTGCGCGAAGAACCCGGCCGCGCTGAGCGCCCTGGCGCGGGCCGCCGCCGCCCCGGGCACGGACGCGGCGAGCGCGGCGAAGCGCTCGGACCAGCGTCGCCCTTCCCACCGATCGCCGCCCCGCAGGTACCAGAACCAGCCCAGCGCGGCGGCCAGCCGGACCCCGAGCTCGGCATGGCCAACGCGCTCGCACCAGGCGAGCGCGGCGCCGAGGCTCGGCCACTCGCGCTCGAAGCGGTCGAGCCAGGCGAGCTGGCCCGGTCCCCTCAGCTCCGGCTCGGCCGCCTCGGCCAGTCCGGACCAGAACGCGGCGTGCCGGCGATCGGCGTCGTCCACCTCGCCGGCCGCGGCCAACCGCTCCCGCGCGAACGCCCGGACCGTCTCCAGCATCCGGAAACGCGGCGCTCCCGCGGGGTCGGGCTCCCGCCGGAGCAGGTTGTGGTCGACCAGCGCGGTCAGGTGGGCCAGCAGCTCCCGCTCCCCGCCCTCGATCGCGACGACCGCCTGGGCCGCGTCGAGCGAGATGCCGCCGACGAACGCCCCCAGGCGGCGGAAAACCGTCCGCTGGCCATCCGTTAAGAGGTCGTGGCTCCAGGCGAGCGCGCCGCGGAGGGTCTGGTGGCGCGCCGCGTGGTCGCGGCAGCCGTCGACCAAGAGGTCCAGGGGGTGCTCCATGCGGGCGAGCAGCGCCGTCAGCGGGAGCAGCCGTGCCTGGATCGCGGCGAGCTCCAGGGCGAGCGGCACGCCGTCGAGCCGCACGCACAGCTCGGCCACGACCGGCGCGTTCGCCTCGTCCAGGCGAAGGTCCGCCCCGGCTGCCCGCGCACGCTCGAGAAACATCGCGACGGAAGCGACGCGGCCGAGCCGAGCCGCGCTCGGGAGGTGGGTGAGGTCCGGAAGATCCAGCGGGGGCAACTCGACAACGTGCTCCCACCGGAGCCGCAAGGGCACTCGGCTGGTGGTCAGCAGCATGAGCCCGCGGGTCGCCTCGAGCAGCCGCGCCAGGTCCGGCGCGGCCGGCAGGAGCTGCTCGAGGTTGTCCAGAACGAGCAGCAGCGGGCTGTCGCGGACCGCGTCGGCCAGCCGCTCGAGCGACGAGGCGGGGCCGGCTTCCGGCAGCCCGAGCGCCCGCGCGGCGGCGGCCAGGACGCAGGCGGGGTCGGACACGGTCGAGAGGTCGGCGAAGACGACGCCGTCGGGGAACCGCGCCTGGACCGCCGCGGCCGCGGCGACGGCCAGCCGTGTCTTGCCGACGCCGGCCGGCCCGGTGATCGTCACCAGCCGCGCGCCGCCGCGCCGCAGCAGTGTGCTGAGCGCGGCGAGGTCACGCCCGCGCCCGACGAGCGGGCTTGGCTGGACGGGCAGGCCCGGACAGTCGGCCAGCTTCATCGCACCCCTACGAGGGATCCGCGACGGACGCGGTTGATCCTACGCCGCCGCGGTTGAGACCCGGTCTAGCCGAACGCTGGCTACCGGCGCGCCCTGCCGGCCGCGAGCGCGCCGGCCGCGCCGCCCAGCAGGCCGGCCGCGGCGGCCAGCCAGCCGCCGTGCGTCGTCGCCCACTGCGCGAGGCTCCGGTCGCGGGCGCGCGCGTCGAAGGCGCCGTGCGCGCCCTGGTGGCCCGGCACGGGCTCGAGCAGGTTGTCGGGCCGGTCGGGGTCGGCGGGCCCGTCGTACATCTGGCCGTCCCAGGCCACCCTGGCGGCCAGCCTGTCGCCCAGGCCGGGCAGCAGCCGCTGGGCCCAGATCGCCCGGATGGTCGGCCAGCCGACGAACACCTCGCGGTGGTCGTGGTGCGCCGCCCAGTAGACCGCCTCGGCGCCGACCTCGGGCTGGAAGATCGGCGGCACCGGCTGCGCCTTGCGCGGCATCTTCGAACGGCACCAGCCAAACTGCGGCGTGTTCAGCGCCGGCATCTGGACGACGGTGACGCGCACGTGCGAGCCGTCGTGGATCAGCTCGGACCGCAGCGAGTCGGTGAAGCCGTTCATAGCGTGCTTGGCGGCGCAATAGGCGGACTGGAGCGGGATCGAGCGGTAGGCGAGCGCCGAGCCGACCTGCACGATCGTGCCGCGGTCGCGCGGGAGCATGCGGCGCAGCGCGGCGAGCGTGCCGTAGACGAAGCCGAGGTAGGTCACCTCGGTGACCCGCCGGTACTCGTCCGGCGTCATCGCCTTGACCGGCGCGAAGACGGTAGTCATCGCGTCGTTGACCCACACGTCGATCGGGCCGAAGGCGTCCTCGGTGCGCACGGCCGCCATCTCGTGCGTGCCCGGGTCGGCGACGTCGCCGGGCAGGACGAGGGCACGCCCGCCGAGCTGCTCGACCTCGCACTTGGCGTCCTCGAGCCGTTCCTTCCCGCGGGCGACCAGTCCGACGTGCGCGCCGCGCTTGGCGAACGCCTGAGCGATCGCGCGGCCGAGGCCCGCCCCGGCGCCGGTGACCACGACGACTTCGCTCATGCGCAGGCCTCCTTGGTGCGTAGGTGCTGCACGGCGGCCCACACCTCGCCGTGGGCGAGCCAACCGCTGGCGAACGAGACGGCGGCCGAGCAGAGGCAGAGCAGGCAGCCGGTGTGGAGCAGCAGCGCCTGCGCCAGCACGAGCAGGATCCCGGCCAGGACCAACCCGAGCAGCACCAGGCCGTGGAGCAGGACGAGCCAGGGCGTGGTGCGCCAGCGCCCCTCGTCGCCGAGCGCGCCGAGCACGGCGTCGAGCGCGTAGGCGAGCGCGCCGACGACCGCGTCGGGCAGCGGCAGTGCGCGGGAGAGCGGCGAGTCGACCACCGCCTCGCTACCGCGGCCGAAGAGCGGGTCCCAGATCGAGGCCGTTACGCCGAGCTGGTAAAGCGCCAGGTACAGCGCGATCGCGCAGCCGATCAGCGCCAGGGCGACGATCGGTGCGCGGTGGGGTAGCGCGGAGGGAGATGCTGCCACCGCCGCCATTCGTACGGACGTTCAGCGCAGACGGCGTGCCGGCCGCGCCCCACCCTACCCGTGCCCCTCGGCGGCGGCGTGGCGGGCCTTGACGGCGCGCTGGCCCTCGGTGTGCGGCTCGGCCTCGGCGCCGTGCTTGGCGGTCTTGGACAGGTTGGCCGCCGCGCCGATCAGCGCCATGTGGCTGAAGCCCTGCGGGAAGTTGCCGAGCAGCGACCCATCCTCCGGGTCGACCTCCTCCGACAGCAGGCCGAGGTCGTTGGCGTAGCCGACCAGCCGCTCGAACAGCGCGTGCGCCTCGTCGAGGCGGCCGCCGAGCGCGAGCGCGTCGACCAACCAGAACGTGCAGAGCGCGAACGTGCCCTCCGAGCCGGGCAGCCCGTCGTCGGCGCGGTAGCGCAGCACCAGGCCGTCGCGCGTCAGCTCCGACCGGATCCGGTCCACGGTGGACTGGACGCGCGGGTCGGTCGCCGGCAGGAAGCCGACCCGCGGGATCGCGAGCGCGGCGGCGTCGAGCGCCGTCGAGCCGAACGCCTGCACGAACGCACCCTGCTCCTCGTCGAAGCCGCGGCTCAGGATCGCCTGGCGGATCGCGTCACGGGCGGCGCGCCACGCCCCGAGCGGCGCCTCGAGCCGCAGCTCTTCCGCCAGGCGCAGGCCGCGGTCGACCGCCGCCCAGCACATCAGCTTCGAATAGACGAAGTGGCGCGGGCCGCCGCGCACCTCCCAGAGGCCGCTGTCGGGCCGCTGCCAGGTGGCGACGGCGTCGTCGACCAGGTGGCGGAGCAGCTGCCAGGCCCGGGCCGGCACCGGCTCGGTCGGCGCGGTCGCGCCGAAGCCGGCGTCTTCGCCGCCGTAGAAGTGGTAGGCGGCGGTGAGCACGTCGCCGAAGATGTCGAGCTGGTGCTGCGCGGAGGCGGCGTTGCCGACGCGGACCGGGTGGGAGCCGCGGTAGCCCTCGAGGTGGCCGAGCGCGCGCTCGGCCAGGTCGCGGCCGCCGTCGACCGTGTACATGATCTGCGGCAGCGCGGTCGGGTCGCCCATGACCGTCCGCTCGAGCCAGCGGATGAAGTCGGTGGCCGAGCGCTGGTAGCCGAGCGTCGAGAGCGCGTAGAGCATCAGCGACGCGTCGCGCAGCCACGTGTAGCGGTAGTCCCAGTTGCGCGCGCCGCCGACCTCCTCGGGCAGCGAGGTCGTCGGCGCGGCGACCACCGCGCCGGTCGGCAGGTAGGTGAGCAGCTTGAGCGCGAGCGCGCTGCGCCGGACCAGCTCGCGGTAGGTGCCGCGGTAGCCGCACTGGTCGGCCCAGCGCCGCCACCGCTCGACCGTCCACGCGAGCTCGGCACCGCCGTCGGGGCCGGCCGCGGCGAGGTCGGGCGCGAGGACGAGCCAGCGCCGCTCGCCGGGGACGAGCGTCAGACGGCCGACGAGTGCGCCGCCGCGGCCGGCCCGGAGCGCGAGCCCGGGGCAGGCCAGGGCGAGCGACTGGTCCCCGGCCGTCGCGACGGCGCCGCCGGCGGGCACGAGCGTGACGTCGGCGCTGGCGCGGGCGTAGTCGAACGTCGGCTTGAAGCGGACCTCAACCTCGACCTCGCCGCCCAGCGCCTCCAGGCCGCGCACGATCCGGCCGGGGTGGGGGTCGCGGCCGGCCAGGTCGACCGGCATGAAGTCGACGAGGCGCAGGGTGCCGCCGGCGGCCTCGAACGTCGTCTCGAGCACGTTCGTACCAGGCAGGTAGCGGCGCTGCGCGGCGAAGCGCCCGGCCGGCGCGGCGGCGCAGAAGCCGCCCAACCGCGCGTCGAGCAGCCGGCAGAAGACCGCCGGCGCGTCGAAGCGCCCCGGGCAGTACCAGTCGATCGAGCCCGCGCGCGAGACGAGCGCGGCGGTGCGGCAGTCGCCGATCAGGCCGTAGTCGGCGATGGGTGGGTAGCTCGTGAGACGACCTATTGCAAAGCGCGCGCCAGGCATTTGTTTAGTACTAAACTATACGACGATGGCGACGGCGGCGGTGCTGGCGTGGATGCGGCTGGCGCGCGTCTACCACAAGGTGGACCGCGCCTCGGCCGCGCACCTGCGGCGGCGAGGCTTGAGCGTCGCGCAGCTCGACGTGCTGGCGCGGGTCGGCGCGCGGCCGGGGATGACGCAGGGCGAGCTGGCCGAGGCGCTGCTCGTCACCAAGGGCAACGTCTGCCAGCTGCTCGACCGGATGGAGGCCGAGGGGCTGCTCCAGCGCCGGCGCGAGGGGCGGTCCAAGCGGCTGCACCTGACGCCGCGCGGCGCGGCGCTCGCCGCCGAGGTCGTGCCCGCCCAGGAGCGGGTCGTCGACGGGCTGTTCGGGGTCCTCGACCCCGCCGCGCAGCGCGAGCTCCTAGGGCTGCTGCGCCGTTTGGACAGGAGGGTCCGATGATCCAGGGTTTGCACCACATCACGCTCGTCACCGCCGACGCGGCGCGCAACGTCGACTTCTACACGCGCGTGCTCGGCCAGAGGTTCGTTAAGAAGACGGTCAACTTCGACGATCCTGGCAGCTACCACCTCTACTACGGCGACGAGCACGGCCGACCGGGCACGGCGATCACCTTCTTCGAGTGGCCGGGCGCCCCGCGCGGCCGCTGGGGCCTCGGCGGCACGCACCACTTCGCGCTGACCGTCGAGACGCGCGAGGGGCTGCTCAAGTGGAAGCGGCGGCTCGCCGACCTCGGCATCGCCGTCGCCGGCCCGCTCGACCGCCGCTACTTCACCTCGATCTACTTCCAGGACCCGGACGGCGCGATCCTCGAGATCGCGACCCGCGGCCCGGGCTGGACGGTCGACGAGGCGCCGGACGCGATCGGCACGGCGTTCCGGGCCCCGCCCGAGGCGATGCTGATCGCCAACCGCGACGCGGAGCGCATCGCCGCCGAGACGTGGCCCGAGCCGGTACCCGCGATCACGCCGGACATGGCGCTCGGGCGCGGCATGCACCACATCAGCGCGATCGGGGCCGACGTCCGGCGCACCGCCGCCTTCTACGAGGGGCTGCTCGGGATGCGGCGCCTGAAGATGACCTCGAACTTCGACAACCCCGACGCGGCGCACTGGTACTGGGGCACCGGTGACGGTGCGCCGGGCTCGATCGTCACCTACTTCGAGATGCCGAGCGCACCGCGCGCCCAGATGGGCGCCGGCCAGACGCACCACTTCGCGCTGGCCGTCCCCGACGAGGAGTCGCAGTTGGCGTGGCGCGAGAAGCTGGTCGGCGCCGGTCTGCCGGTTTCGCCGGTGATGGACCGCACCTACTTCAAGAGCATCTACACCCGCGACCCGGACGGGCACATCGTCGAGCTCGCGACCGCCGGCCCCGGCTTCCTCGTGGACGAGGCCGAGGACGCGCTCGGCACGGCGCTGAAGCTGCCGCCACAGTACGAGCCGTACCGCGCCGAGATCGAGCGCGCGCTGACGCCGCTGCCGCCGGCCGTGTGGAAGGCGCCGGTCGAGGCGGGCCGATGAGCTCTCCGAGGAGCGCCGCCGCCGGCGTCCCGGCGGCCGACCCGCACGCCGGCCAGCCCGTCCTGGCCGCCGGCGAGCCGCTGGCGCGCGCCAGGGTGGCTGTCGTGATGCTCCACGGGCGCGGCGCGACCGCCGAGTCGATCCTCGACCTGGCCGAGCCGCTCGCCACGCCCGGCGTCGCCTACCTGGCGCCCCAGGCCGCTGGCGGCGCCTGGTACCCCTACCGCTTCATGGACCCCGTGCGCCAGCCCGAGGCCTGGCTCACCTCGGCGCTCGCCGCGGTCGACCGCGCCCTCGTCCGCGTCGAGCGGGCCGGCGTCCCCGCCGAGCGCACCGTGCTGCTCGGCTTCTCCCAGGGCGGGTGCCTGGCGCTCGAGTACGCCGCGCGCCACGCCCGCCGGTACGGCGGCGTGGTCGGCCTCTCCGCCGGCCTGATCGGCCCGCCCGGCACGCGCTGGGACTACCCCGCTGCGTTCGCCGGCACGCCCGTCTTCCTCGGCTGCGCCGCCGTCGATCCCCACATCCCCAGGGCACGCGTCGACGAGTCGGCCGACGCGCTGCGGCGGCTGGGCGCCGACGTGACCGAGCGCATCTACCCGGGCATGGGGCACACGGTGAACCAGGACGAGGTGGATTGGGTGCGCGACCTGCTCACGGGGCTCACGGCGGGCGCGTGAGCCAGGTTAGTACTCCACCGCGACCGTGAGGTCCTCCTTGCGCCCCGACACCGCGACGAGCGTCGCCGGACCGGAGCGCTGGTAGCGCAGGTCGACGGTCGCCGCGCCGACGCGCAGGCCGCGGACCTCGACCCAGTGGAGGAAGTCGGGCAGCGACGGCCGGTGGATCACGAGGCGCCGGTCGAAGCCGTCGGGGCGCAGGCCGAGGACGCACTGCAGCATGTGCGGCACCGTCCCGGCTGCCCAGGCCTGCGGGTTGCAGGCGACCGGGTACTTGACCGGCGCGGCCGCGTAGCCGCGGTCGTAGCCGGCGAACACCTCCGGCAGGCGGAAGTGCTCGAACTTCTGCGCCGCTTCGACGATCGCGGTGAAGACCTCGTTCGCCTCGTCGGCGAAGCCGCAGTGGTGCATCCCGGCGACGACGAAGCCGTTGTCGTGCGGCCAGACCGCGCCGACCTGGTAGTCCACCGGGTTGTAGGCGGCGTGGTCGGCCGAGAGCGTGCGCACACCCCAGCCGCTGAACATGTCCTTCTCCAGCACGCGCTTCACGACCGCGCCGGCTCGCTCCTCGTCCACGATCCCAGTCCAGAGCGCGTGGGCCGGGTTGGAGGCGACGCTCGCGACCGGCCGGCCGCCCTTCTCGAGGCAGAAGGCGTAGTATCCCTTGTCGTCGACCCAGAAGGCCTGGTTGAACGCCTCGCGTAGGCGGCGCGCCTTCTCGAGCAGCTCGTCGGCGCGGCCGGCGTCGCCGTCGCGCCGGAAGAGGTCGGCGATCAGCGTCCAGGCCAGGTGGACGTCGCCCTGCACCTCGGGCAGCGCGATCGGCGGCTCGGCCAGCGTGCCGTCCTCGCGCACGACGCCGTTGCCGGAGTCCTTCCAGCCCTGGTTGCGCAGCCCCTTCTCCGAGTGGGTCGCGTAGTCGACGAAGCCGTCGCCGTCCGCATCGCCGTAGCGGTCGACCCACTCCAGCGCCGCGTCGACGTTGCCGCGCAGCTCGCGGAACAGGTCGAGCCGACCGGTCCAAGCGGCGTGGGTGCCGAGGACGACGAGGAAGAGCGGCGTCGCGTCGACCGAGCCGTAGTAAGGCGTCTGTGGGACCTCGCCGAGGTTGGCCATCTCGTCGACGCGCAGCTCGTGCAGGATCTTGCCCGGCTGCTCGTCGCGCCAGTCGTCCAGCTTCGTACCCTGGTGGGCGGCCAGCACGCGCAGCGTGTTCGCGGCGACGTCCGGCTCGTAGGCCATCATCTGCAGCGACGTCACCAGGCTGTCGCGCCCGAAGAGTGCGACGTACCAGGGCACGCCGGCCGCGAAGAACGTCTGGCCCTTCACCCGCATCGCCAGCATGTGCAGGTCCATAAACGACCGGGCCAGGATCTGGTTGAAGAGGGCGTTGTCGGTCGTGACGCCCATGCCCTCGCCGAGCCGTCCCTCGTGCGCCCAGCGGATCTTCTGGTCGTCGGTCTTACCCTTCTTGCCCGGCCTCGCCTCGAGGTCGCCACCGGGGCCGCCCCGCTGCTCGCCCGCCTCGTCGGCGAGCTCGGCGTGGATCTGGAGCTCCCAGCGGTCCTGGCTCCCGAGCCCGAGGCGGTAGACGAGCTCGGCACCATCCCGCTCGTCCGGTGCGCGGCTGAAGCGCAGCCGCGCCTCGCGCCGGTGGCCGTCGGCGCCGTCGTAACGGAAGGTCAGCACCCTGCCGCGCCAGCGCGGCGGGTGGAGCTCGCCGCGCTTGCCGTGCGCTGCGCCACGGACGGCGAACATGTCGGCGAAGTCGGCTTCGAACCGCAGGCGCAGGCGCAGGTCGGCGCGCTCCGCCGCGTAGTTCTGGACGACGAGCGTCTGGCCGTACGCCTCGTCGAGCCGCTTCTCGCGGTGGATGCCGAGCGTCTCCTTGCGGCAGCGGATGGTGCCGTCGCCGTCCTTCAGATCCACGTTCGTGAGCTGGAAGACGCCGCGGCCGTTCTCGCCGGCGTTGGTCAGCAGTGAGACCGGCGCCGTGTCGTCGATCGCGAGCACCTCGGCGCTGAGGTAGCGCATGTCGTGGAAGTAGAGCCCCTGGTCGCTGCCAGGCGTCACGTCGCCGGCGTCGGTACAGAGCAGGAAGACGCTGCCCTGCTTGAGCACGACGGGCTGGACGAGCCGTGTGCGAATCGACGAACGGCCGTGGTGCAGGACGCGCCGCGTCCCCGTCGCGTTCGCCTCGGCCCGCTCCGCCATGCGCCTCTCGTGGGAGCGTGCCGCCGCGGGCCGCGGCGCTGCGTGACGCCCGTCACCGGCCCCGGGTGTATGCTGAGCCAGAAGGAGGAAGAGGGATGCGCTCGTCCGTCTGCTCGCGTCGACGCTTCGTGCTCATGGGCGGCCTCGCCGCCGCGGCCCTCCTGCAGGCATGCGGCGGCGCCGCACCGACCGCCGTGCCGAAACCCACCGAGGCGCCGAAGCCGGCCGCGGCGGCGCCAGCGCCGAGTGGTACACCGACCGCTGGCGCGGCCGCGGCATCCACCACGGCGCCCCCGGCCGGCTCCGCCACCGCGCCGGCCGCCGCCGCCACGCAGTCAGCCGGCGCGGCCGCCACCACCGCGCCGGCCCCTGCGGTCATCCCGACCTACACGCGCGCGGCCGGCCGCTCGATCCAGCTCAAGTACTGGAGCCAGCTCCAGCCCGAGACCCAACGCTGGAAGGACAACCTGGTCGTCATCAACTCATTCATGGAGAAGAACCCCGACATCTACGTGACGACCGAGCACCCGGCCTTCGCCGACTTCGACACGAAGCTCGTCACCGCCGCGCGCGCTGGCACGCCACCGGACATGTCCGAGGTCGCCGACTCGTTCCCGCAGCTCGCCAAGGGCGGCTACCTGGTCCAGCTCGACCCGTTCGTGCAGGACATCAAGCTCGACCTGAAGGACTACTACGCCGGCAAACTGTCGACTTGCTACGTCGACCAGAAGCTCTACGCGCTGCCGATCACCGCCGACTGCCGCGCGCTCTTCTACAACGTCAAGCTGCTCAAGGACGCCGGGGTCGAGCAGCCGCCGAAGAGCTGGGACGAGCTGGTCGACGTGGCCAAGAAGGTCACCAAGAACGGCGTGTACGGCTGGGGCGTCCAGGGCGGCAACCAGGGCTTCATGATCTGCGAACAGTTCTCGGCGTTCTTCATCCAGAACGACGGCCAGATCATCAGCGACGACCAGAAGAAGGCGATGACCGACCAGCCCGAGTGGATCACCGGCGCGACCTTCTGGCAGGAATTGACCACCAAGCATAAGGTCACCCAGCCGAGCGCCGCGACCGACGACCAGAACGCGATGTACGCGCTCTTCGCCCAGGGTAAGGTCGCCATGTTCCCGAGTGGACCGTGGGGCCGACCGAACGTGATCGACGCCAACAAGAACCTCAAGTTCGGCGAGGATTTCAACGTGTCGGTCCTGCCGTACCCGAGGGACAAGCACCCCGGCACCTGCCAGGGCGGCTGGCTCCAGTCGATCTGGAGCGCTAGCAAGGTGCAGGACGCCGCCAAGAAGCTGCTCGCCCACTACCACACACCCGAGAACATCGCCCAGGAGGCGGCCAGCTCGATGCCGACCCGGGCGTCGTCGACCAAGTTCAAGCCGTTCAACGATCCCTGGTACGACCCGTACTGGCAGACCATGCCGTTCGCACGGGCGCCGGTCCCGACGATGGCGGCCGGCGCCGAGATCGGCACTGCGCTCTACAAGTTGCTTCAGTCGATGCTGCTCGGCCAGCAGACCGCCGAGCAGGCCGGCAAGACGTTCGCGCAGGACGTGAACACCCGCATCCTGCCGAAGTACGCCTCGTCCGACGCCGGCAGCGGGTGCGGCTGCCTGACAGTGTGAGCGCGCCCGCGCCGGTCGTCCCGCGCGGCCGGTGGGTCACCTACCGCCAGCTCTACCCCTACCTCCTCGTCGCGCCGGCACTCTGCGTCCTGGCGCTCGTGCTGCTCTACCCGTTCGTCGACGGCGTCTGGATCTCGTTCCACGAGGACACGTTGATGTCGCAGTCCCGGCCGTTCGTCGGGCTGCAGAACTACCGGACCGTCTTCGCGATCCCGCAGTTCGGGATGGTGCTGCGCATCTCGCTCACCTGGACGCTCGGCTCGGTGCTGGGCGAGGCGGTGCTGGGCGGCGCGGTCGCGGTCGCGCTCAACCGGCCCTTCCGCGGCCGCGGGGTCTTCCGCGCGCTGCTGCTCGTGCCGTGGGTGATGCCGCCGGTCGTGACGGCGGTGATCTGGCGGTGGCTCTACCACGCCGAGTTCGGCGTCGTGAACCAGCTGCTCGAGCCGCTCGGCCTCTTCCCGCCGAAGGAGAACTGGCTCGGCGACCCCAACACGGCGCTCTGGGCCGTGATCGCCGCCAACGTCTGGCGCGGCTTCCCGTTCTGGATGACGATGATCCTGGCCGGGATGCAGGCGATCGACCCGGAGATCTACGAAGCGGCGCGGGTCGACGGCGCGCGCGGCTGGCAGCTCCTCTGCTACGTCACGCTGCCGAACCTGCGGATCGTGCTAACGATCACCTCGATCCTCTCCTTCGTCGGGAACTTCAACAACTTCACGCTGATCTACGCGATGACCGAGGGCGGGCCGGTCGACTCGACCAAGATCCTGCCGATCTTCATCTGGGAGAACGCGTTCAAGTTCACCCGTTTCGGTGAGGCGGCCGCGCTTGCGACCTTCTTCGCCGTCGTGATGGCGATCGCGATCCTGGTCTACGCGCGCGCCCTCCGCCTGCGGAGCCGGGACGCATGACACGCTCGGCCACCCGGCGCCTCGCGGGCCTGCTCTTTTACGCGGTGCTCGCGCTCTTCACGGCCGTCGTCCTGTTCCCGTTCTACTGGCTGCTCGCCTCCTCCGTGAAGACGCAGGATCAGCTCTTCACGATCCCGCCGCTGTGGGTGCCGACGGCGCCGACGCTTGGCAACTTCGTTCGCCTCTTCCAGGGCCAGTTCCCCACGTGGTTCCAGAACAGCCTGGTGGTGGCGGTGGCCACCACGGTGATCGGACTGACGCTCGCCGCGCTGGCTGCCTACGCCTTCTCGCGCTTCCCGTTCAGGGGCAGCCGGACGCTCTCGACGCTGTTCCTATTCATCCAGCTCTTCCCGGTCGCGGTCGTGATCATTCCGCTTTTCATGCTCTGGACGAGCCTGACGCTGACCAACACCTACTGGTCGCTGATCGTGACGTACCTCGTGTTCGGGCTGCCGATCTCGACGTGGCTGTTGATCGGCTTCTTCAACGCCGTGCCGGTCGAGCTCGAGGAGGCGGCGATGATCGACGGCTCTTCGCGCCTCGGCGCGCTCTGGCGCGTCACGCTGCCGCTCTCGCTGCCGGGGCTCGCCGCGACCGCGATCTACGTCTTCCTGCTCGCCTGGAACGAGTTCTTCTTCGCGCTCACGTTCATGAATTCCACCGAGATGCGGACGATCCCGGTCGGGATCGAGTCGTTCTTCGCCGAGCACTCAGTGGACTGGGGGCTGGTTATGGCCGGCTCGGTCGTCGCCTCCGTGCCCGTGGTGGTGTTGTTCGGCTTGCTCTCGCGGTATTTCATTCAGGGGCTGACGTCAGGTGCAGTGAAGGGCTGAGCTCCATTTACGCGGCCGGGCGGTACCGTGTCAACGAGAGCGGCGACGCGCGTTCGTCCCGGAGCTCGAGCGCCCGGCGCAAGCCCGCCGACGGTTGAAGCACGCCGAAACCGCTTCCTTCTGGGCTGACTGGGATCGGCTGAGCCGGCGCGAGCAGGAACCGTTCATCGCCGCCCTCCGGCGTTTGAGTGATGCGTTCGCGCGGCGGCGCAGCCGGCGTGTGCCGGAGGGGCGAGCGACGTTCGAGCTCGCCGACTCCGGCGGCGAGCTCGGCATCAAGTGTTGGCGGGTTGGGACGCACGCGATCTACGCCGACCCGTAGGGACGAGCGTCCACTGACCGGGCCCTACCGCGAGCGCAGGGCGGCCGAGGCGTTGGACATCCCGGTGGCGATGTGGGCGCGGAGGACGTCGCTGGCGGCGGCGGCGTCGTGGGCGCGGAGGGCAGCGACGACCCGGGCGTGGGTGGAGGCGAGCTGGTCGAGGTAGGCGGGGTCGAGCGGATCGGAGACAGCGTAGCGGGCCTGGAATATCCGCTCGACGCGCGGCTCGATCAGGCGCCAGAGCTGGGCGACGAGCGGCAGGCCAGACTCACAGCAGAGGGTGCGGTGGAAGACGACGTCGGCCTCGGCGACGCCGGCCGCGTCGCCGGCCGCGCCGGCCCGGCGCAGCGCCTCGATCGTCCCGGCCATCGCATCGGCGACGGCGGCGAGGCGATCGGCGCCGGAGGCGTGCACATCGGCCGTCGCGCCGGGCCTCGCGCCTGCTGGCGCACTGCTGACAGGCGCGTCCCTCGGTGCGTTCGGATCCGCCGTTTCGCGCCCACCTCTCTCCCCCAATGCACGCTCGATGAGCCGCCGTGCCGCGTAGCTCTCGATCGTCTGCCGCAGCGGGGTGAAGAGCTCGATCGCCTCGGCCACATCGACGCCGAGCACCTGGACGCCGCGGTAGGGGTAGGAGACGATCAGGCCGTCGCGCTCGAGCGCGCGCAGCGCCTCGCGCACCGGCGCGCGGCTGACGCCGACGCGCTCCGCGACGTCGACCTCCCGGAGCCAGGTGCCGGGCGCCACGTCGCCGCTCACGATCGCGGCGCGGAGCTGGTCGGCGACGCGCTGGTGGAGCGCGCGCGACTCGACGCGGCCCAGCCGCAGCTCCGGACGGCGCGGAGTCCCGCGCCGGGGCGGTGCGGAAGGCTGCCGGCCGCCCGCGCCGGGGCTCGCCCCGATGGACGCGCCGGCGCGACCCGAGCGGGCAGCGGCCCCGGATCCCTGGCCAGTTGGCTGGATGCCCGCCAGCAAGCCGGCCGGCGCCGCCGGATCGTTCCGGTCGGGCGACCTAGGCAAAGACGGCGCCGGCGCGTCCGAGGTCGCCCTCTTCGACCCGGCGCCGCGCCTCCGGCCCGGCTGACCGTCCCCACCGTTCGCGCGCTCCCCGTCGCGCCCCCGCCCGCTCTTGACATCACTCCGCGGCATCAGTACCGTAGCTTAGTCGATTGTCGACAATTTTCAAGGTAGGGCTGACTGGGTGAGCCTGACGCGGCGGCGCACGGTCGAGGGCTACCTGCTGATCGCGCCCTGGCTGATTGGGTTCCTCGCCTTCACGGTCGGGCCGCTCCTCGCCTCGTTCGGCTACAGCTTCACCGAGTACGACGTGATCCGGCCGCCGACCTGGGTCGGGCTGGGCAACTACGCGGCGATGGTCACGACCGACCCGGTCTTCTGGACGTCGCTCGCCAACACCGCCTTCTACACGCTGCTGGCCGTGCCGCTCGGGATGGTCGCCGGGCTGGCGGTCGCGATGCTGCTGAACCAGCGCATGCCGGGGCTGGCTGTCCTACGCTCGATCTACTACCTACCGGCGGTGATGCCGGTCGTCGCCAACGCGATCCTCTGGCTCTGGCTGCTCGACCCGAACACCGGGATCGTCAACACTCTGCTGCGGCTCGTCGGCGGGCCGCAGCCGGGCTGGCTGGCCGACCCGAGCTGGGCCAAGCCGGCGCTCGTGCTGATGTCACTCTGGGGCTTCGGCCAGGCGATGATCATCTACCTAGCGGGCTTGCAGAACATCCCGGCGCAACTCTACGAGGCGGCCGAGCTCGACGGCGCGGGCGGCTGGGCGCGCTTCCGGCACGTCACGCTGCCGATGCTCTCGCCGGTGATCCTCTTCAACTTGATCGTCGGCACGATCAACTCGTTCCAGGTCTTCACCGCCGCCTTCATCATGACCGGCGGCGGCCCGGTCAACGCGACCCGCTTCTACGTCCTCTACCTCTTCAACCAGGCGTTCGGCTACTTCCACATGGGCTACGCCGCGGCGATGGCCTGGCTGCTCTTCCTGATCGTCGTCGCGGTCGCGCTCGTGCAGTTCCAAGTGATCGGTAGCCGCGTCCACTACGAGGGCTCGCCACGGTGAGCAGCGCCGCCCGCGCCCTGCCGATGCCGGCCGCGCGGCTGCGCGCCCGCTGGCCGCAGTTCCTCCGGCGGGCAGTCGGGTTCGTGCTGGTCGTGGCGGGCGCGGTAGTGATGCTCATCCCGTTCGCCTGGCTCGTCTCGACCTCGCTCAAGCCGGACGACCAGCTCTTCGCCTACCCGCCGGTCTGGATCCCGCGCTACCTCAACTGGGCGAACTACACGGGCGCCTGGAGCTACGCCCCGTTCGGCACCTACCTGCTCAACACGCTCGAGATCACCGCCTTCACGCTGGTCGGCACGCTCGCTTCGAGCTCGCTCGTCGCCTACGGCTTCGCGCGCCGTCAGTTCCCCGGCCGCGACCTGCTGTTCGGCCTCTTGCTCAGCACACTGATGCTGCCGGCGATCGTGACGCTGATCCCGCTGTTCCTCATCTTCAAGACGCTCGGCTGGATCAACACCTTCCTGCCACTGATCGTGCCGAGCTACTTCGCCTCGCCGTTCTACGTCTTCCTGCTGCGCCAGTTCTTCCTGAGCTTGCCACCCGAGCTCGAGGACGCGGCGATGATCGACGGCGCCTCGACGCTGCAGGTCATCACGCGGATCGTCCTGCCGCTGGCGAAGCCAGCGCTGGCGAGCGTGACCATCTTCAGCGTCACCTTCCACTGGAACGACTTCCTCGGTCCGCTCATCTACCTGAACGACGACGAGAAGCGGACGCTCGCGCTCGGGCTGTACGCGTTCCTGGGCGAGCACACCGCGCAGTGGGGCTACCTGATGGCTGGCTCGACGCTGATGGTCCTCCCGATGGCCGGGCTCTTCTTCGTCGCCCAGAAGTACTTCATCCAGGGGATCGTCACGAGCGGCTTCGGCGGCCGGTGAACAAGGAGGAGGAACACGATGACGAACCGGGCGATCTCGCGGCGGCGCGCGTTGGCGTTCGGGTTGGCTGGACTGGGCGGCGCGGTCCTGGCCGCGTGCGGGCAGGCGGCGGCGCCCACGGCGGCGCCGACCGCGGCCCCGGCCAAGCCGACGGAGGCGCCGAAGCCGGCCGGGGCTGCGCCGACGACGGCGGCCGCGGCCCCAACGGCGGGCGCAGGCGTCGGCGGGGCGACGCCGGCCGCGGGCGCCACGGCGGCGCCGGCCAAGCCTGCGGAGGCCGCCAAGCCATCTGGTGCGCCGCCGACCCCGGCGCCGACGCCGACGCTCCCGCCCGAGGCGACCGGGCCGGTCGGCCAGAGCGGTGCCAAGACGACGCTCACGCTCTGGCACACACTCGGCGGCGGGCCGGACCTGAAGGCGTTCCGCGAGCTCTTGACCAAGTACACGACCGAGCACCCGGACGTCGCGTTCAAGCTCAGTTTCGTGCCGGGCAGCTCGGAGACCGGGCCGTACGTCCAGAAGATCACGGCCGCGATCGCGGGCGGCTCGCCGCCCGACATCTTCCACATGAACCGCCCGGCCCAATTCGGCGCGGCCGGCGCGCTGTACGAGCTGAGCGACTTTATCAGGACCATGCCGCAGTTCGACCCGAAGGACTTCTTCCCGGCCGCCTGGACGCGCAACACCTGGCTCGACAAGGTGTACGGCGTGCCGGTGATCGTCGATAGCCGCGGCTACTGGATCAACAAGGCGCTGTTCAAGCAGGCCGGGCTCGACCCCGACAAGCCGCCGGCCACGTGGGACGACCTCCTGAAGGTGAACGAGGCGCTGACCGTCAAGGAGGGCTCGGCGTTCAAGCGGGTTGGCTTCATGCCGCTCTTCGGCAACGTCCAGTTCTACTCGTACCTCTACCTCAACGGCGGCGAGCTGCTCGACGAAAGCTACAAGGTCCAGTTCAACTCGGATAAGGGCGTCCAGGTGCTCGACTGGCTGATCAAGGCGACCGATGCGATCGGCGGCGCCCAGATCGTCAACACGTTCCAGCAAAGCTTCTCGACCGGCGCGAACGACCCGTTCATCGGGGGCTTGGTCGCATCCAAGATCGACGGCTGCTGGAACCTCGCCACCGTCGCGCAGTACGCGCCGAACTTGGAGTTCGCGGTCGCGCTCGAGCCGATCCCGCCCGGCGGCCACAAGGCGACGATGGTCGGCGGCTACAACTGGTCGATCGCCAGGGACTCGAAGCAGCCACGGCCGGCGTTCGACTTCCTGGCCTGGTTCAGCCTGCCGGCACAGTCGACCGTCTTCGCCCAGGCGAGCCAGAACATGCCGGCCCGCAAGTCAGCGCTCGACTCCACCTACATCCAGAAGAACCCGAACATCAAGTTCTTCTTCGACGCGCTCTCCTACGGCGTGCCGTACACGACGGCACCGTGGTCGCAGGTGATGTTCGACAACGTCAACGCGACCGCCACGCAGGAGGCGCTCTACAAGCGGAAGTCGCCCAAACAGGCGCTCGACGACGCGGCGAAGGTGGTGCAGGCCGAGGTGGATAAGTGGGTTAAAAAGTAGCTGGCGTTTCTCAGCGAAGGAGTGAAAGGAATGATCAGCCGTACGTTCAGTCGTCGCCGCCTACTTGGTCTGAGCCTCGCGGCCGTCGCGCTCGCCGCGTGCTCCGCGCCCGCGCCGACCCAGGCCCCTGCCCAGCCGACCCAGGCGCCCAAACCGGCCGCGGCCGAGCCGACCAAGCCAGCGGCCGCCGCCGGGGCCGCGCCCGCTGCCACCAGCGCGCCCGCCGCCACCGGCGCGCCAGCCGCCGCAGGCGCGCCAGCCGCCGGGGCGAAGCAGGTCGAGATCCGCGCCCACATGGTCAAGAAGCAGGACGTCTCGGACTGGATCGAGACGGCCATGAAGCAGGACATCGACGGCTTCCAGGCCAAGAACCCAAACATCAAGATCACGCTCGAGCTGGTGCCGGGGTTCGCAGCCGAGTTCATCCCGAAGATCCTGGCGATGACCGCGGGCGGCCAGCTCGGCGACGTCACCTGGTACGCGCCGCGCCACAAGTCGCAGATCGGCTGGGGCGTGCGGTTCAAGGTCGTGCGCGATCTGGTGCCGCTCGCGCAGGCCGCCAATTACGACCTGAAGCAGTTCTATCCCGGCGCGCTCGACAACAACACGCTCGAGGGCAAGCAGTACTTCCTCTCCTACATCTCGGAGCCGATCGTCCCGGCGATCGCATACAACAAGACGAAGGTCCAGCAGCTCGGCCTGTCGCTCCCCACCAACGACATGACCTTCGACGACCTGCAGGCCTGGGCGAAGAAGGGCACCAGCGGCGACACGTTCGGCTACTTCCGCGGCTCGAGCGGCAACACGCCGTTCGGCGGCCTCTCCTACCTGCGGCAGTGGGGCGTCGAGCCGGTCGACAAGACCGGCAAGAAGGCGACGTTCCTGGACAACAAGGACGGCTTCGTCGGCGCGCTGAAGTACCGCTACGACCTGATGAACACGTGGAAGGTCTCGCCGACGACGGCCGGCGGCGCAATCAACACGACCGAGCTGTTCGGCTCGGGCAAGCTGCTCGCCTACGACGTCTGGCCGTTCAACATCCAGATCATCCCCGACACCTTCAAGGGCAAGATCGACGTCGACTTCTTCCTGGCGCCGCTCCTGAAGAAGGGCGACAAGCGCCGCTCCGGCCTCAACGAGCACGTCTTCGGCGTGACGACCGCCAGCAAGAACCCGGACGAGGCGTTCAAGGTGGTCACCTGGTTCGGCAGCAAGGAGCTAAACGTCCAGGGTGTGATCCAGGGCCAGAAGGGCCCGATCGCGCGCGCCGACTTCTGGGCCGACGGGCGGGTGTACGAAAAGTACCCGTTCTACAAGAACCTCCAGGCGCTGATGGACACGATCGAGGCCGACTTCACGGTCGCGAACTTCCGGGGCGAGGACTTCGACGCCACCTACGCGCAGGTGTTCGACGCGCTCGAGCTCGGCAAGACGCAACCCGACCAGGCGGCGGCCGATATCCAGAAGCTCTGCCAGGCGGTTCTCGACAAGGACCCCGCCTAGGGAAGAGGTTGACCCTCATCCCCTTGTCCCCTCTCCCCGACGGGGAGAGGGGGAGGAACTGTCGGGGGTGGCACCCCCACGCCCCCGCGCCGGCGCTGTCCCGCACCCGCCAGGGGCTCGCCCCCCGGACCCCGGCGACTGCGGTATGGTGCGCCCTGCGATGAGCTCGTTCCGTCGGCGCGAGGCGGTGGAGGGCTATCTCTACCTCCTCCCCTGGATCGTCGGCTTCGCCGCCTTCGTGGCGGGACCGATCCTCGCGTCGCTCTACCTGTCGTTCAACAAGTACAACGTCATCCTCGCGCCCGAGTTCGTCGGCGCCAAGAACTACGTCGACGCGCTCACCAGGGACGACCTGTTCATCCCATCGATCGTCCGGACCTTCTACTACGTCGTGCTGGTGGTGCCGGTCGGGCTGGCGCTCTCGCTGTGGGCGGCGATGTTGCTCAACCGGCGGCTGCTCTTCACCACGCTCTGGCGGACGTTCTTCTTCCTGCCGACGCTGACGCCGATCGTCGCGGCGGCCGTGCTCTGGAAGTGGATGCTGAACCCCGACGTCGGCCTGGTGAACTACCTGCTCGCGCAGGTCGGCGTCAAGGGGCCGGGCTGGCTCAGCTCAACCGACTGGGCGGTGCCCTCGCTCGCGCTGATCGGCCTGTGGGTGACGGTCGGCGGCAGCCGGATGATCATCTTCCTGGCCGGGCTGCAGGACGTGCCGACCGAGCTGCTCGAGGCGGCCGAGATCGACGGCGCCGGACGCTGGGCGCGCTTCACGAGCGTCACGCTGCCGCTCGTGACGCCGACCGTCTTCTTCAACCTCGTGCTCGGTATCATCTTCTCGCTCAGGACGTTCGAGGTCGCCTTCATCGCGACCCAGGGCGGCCCGGCGCGGGCGACGTGGTTCATCTCGCTGCACATCTACCAGAACGCGTTCGTCAGCTTCGACATGGGCTACGCCTCGGCGCTGGCCTGGCTCTTCTTCCTGATCCTCTTCGCCTTCACGTTCCTCCAGTTCCGCATGTCGCGCCGCTGGGTCTACTACGCGGGCGAGCGGGCGCGCTGATGTCGACGACGCTCGTCCGACCGATCGCGGCGACCGGCGCGCGCGCCGACCGGCGGCTCGGCCAGGTCGCGCTGTACGCGCTGCTGGCCGTGCTCAGCCTCGTCTCGATGTTCCCGTTCGTCTGGACGTTCCTCAGCTCGGGCAAGGAGGTGTCCGAGCTGTACCAGATCCCGCCGTCGCTCTGGCCGGCCAATCCGCGGTTCGTCGAGAACTACCGCGAGGTCTGGACGCGCGTGCCGTTCGGCCAGTGGCTGTGGAACACGTTCCTGGTCACGGTGCTGTCGCTGGTGGGGTCGGTCCTCTCGGCCTCGGTTGTGGCGTACTCGTTCGCGCGCTTCCGCTACCCGGGGCGCGACCTCTTCTTCATGGTCACGCTCGGCACGCTGATGCTGCCGGTCGAGGTGACGCTGATCCCGCAGTACCTGCTGTTCAAGCAGCTCGGCTGGCTCGACACGTTCCTGCCGCTAATCGTGCCGTTCTGGCTGGGCGGCGGCGCGTTCAACATCTTCCTGATGCGCCAGTTCTTCATGAGCATCCCCTACGACCTCGACGAGGCGGCCCGGATCGACGGCGCCAGCTCGTGGCGTGTCTTCTGGCAAATCCTGCTGCCGCTCTGTAAGCCAGCGGTTGCGACGATGGCGACGCTCGGCTTCATCTCCCACTGGAACAGCTTCCTGGCCCCCCTGATCTTCATCAACAGCGAGAGCAAGTACCTGGTCGCGGTTGGGCTCCGCTACTTCTCGAGCGGCGTGACGCAGGGCCAGGCCGCGGCGCGCCCGCAGGACCACCTCCTCATGGGCGCGGCGCTGATGGTCGCGCTGCCGTGCCTCGTGCTCTTCTTCCTGGCCCAGCGCTACTTCGTGCAGGGCATCGTGATGTCGGGCATCAAGGGGTAGCTCGCGGCGGGTCGGGCACGGCGCCGCGCCCGCGCCCGCGCGCCGACCTTCTAACGCGCGGCCAGCCGGTCCTCACGGGTGCCTTAGGCGCGCGCGCCTAGCATCGAGCCACTCCACCTGGAGGTGCCCATGCCCCGCCGACCGCTGCTCGTTCCCCTCCTGGCAGGCGTCGTCGCGGCCGGCGCGGCGTTCGCCGCCGTCGGCCGGGCGCAGGCCGCGCCGGTGCCCGGGGCGCCGGTGGTGGCCATCGACCCCGGGCACGACAGCCAGGACGTCGGCGCGTCGGCGTCGGTCGGCGGCGCGCGGCTCGTCGAGAAGGACCTCACGCTCGCCGTCGCGCGCCAGACCGCCGACCTCCTCCAGCAGGCCGGCTACCGGGTCGTGCTGACGCGGCAGGACGACGCGCCGCCCAACGGCAGCCACGACGTGACCGGCGACCGCCGCGTCGACCTGGCCGACGACCTGCAGGCGCGGATCGACCGGGCGAACGCGGACGGCGCGGCCGTGCTCCTGTCGATCCACTTCAACGGCTCGAAGGACGCGCGGTTTCGGGGGACAGAAGTCTACTTCTCGCCCGACCGGCCGTTCGCCGGAGAGAACCAGCGGCTGGCCGAGGCGGTCTTCGCCGCCGTCCAGGCGCGGCTGCGCGAGGTCGGCGTGCGGCTCGACCCGCGCGGCGTGCAGCCCGACAAGGCGCTGGGCGGCGGGCCGCTGTACCTGCTCGGGCCCGCCGGCGGCCGCATCGCGCGCGCCTCGCGCATGCCCGGCGCGCTGGTCGAGGGGCTCTACCTGAGCAACGCCGACGACGCCCGTCTGCTAACCGATCCGAGGGTGCTCCAGGCGCTGGCGCACGGCTGCGCCGACGGCGTGGCCGAGTACCTTGGTCCGCCGGCGCGCCAGGCGGTCGTCACCGGGCCGGCCGGGGCCAACCTGCGTCCCTCGCCCTTGCTGACGACCAGGCCGCTGGCGGTCCTGCCGCGCGGCACGCCGCTGGAGCTCGCCGAGCTGGCGTACGGCGACGCCGTCCGTGGGTTGAGCAACTGGTGGCGCGTCGACTGGGATGGCCACGCCGGCTTCGTCTTCGCGCCGCTCGTCACCCCCACCGCGCCGGCGGCCCCGGCGCCGCCGGCCTCCCCGCCGCCGGCCCAGGCACCGCCGGCCGCCGGCCCGGCGCCCGGGCTGCCCGAGCGGGCGACGGTCCGGGACGACGACGGCCTGCCGGCCCGGCTGCGGGGCGCGCCGAGCCGCCAGGCGCCCATCCTCGTTCGCGCCCGGCCGAACGAGCAGCTCGAGGTGCTCGGGACGACCACCGGCGAAGCGGTCGACGGACGCCAGGCGACCTGGCTGAAGGTGCGCCGCGGGAACACGATCGGCTGGGTCTGGTCCCCGCTCCTCGACGCGGCCCAGGGCGGCTAAAACACCGTCGTCCGGACGCAGGTCGTCGAGCGGGCGAAGGAGCTTCAGGTGACGCCCCTCCTGACGACGGCTCGACGCTGGTCCTCAAGCAGGACGGCAGGCGGCCAGGACGGGAGGAGCTGCCTGGACGACCGCCGCTCGCCGATCGACCGTTGCCGTCGGGGACCTCTTGAGCGAACGACCGCCGGACGCGGTCGGATGCGGCGGGGCCGGGGGCGCCGCGTGAGGTCTCAGAGCATCCCCAGCGACCTCCAGTAGGGGACACACGCCACGATCGCGGCGAGCGTCCACCCCACGTAGGCCAGGCCGAACGTGCGCGCCTGCCGGTGCGAGAACAGGCGGCCCTCGGCGGCGGAGTAGGCGACGAGGTAGCTACGCGTCTGCGTCGGGAAGAACCACGTGATGGAGGTGGCGAGCAGCACGAGCACCACCACCCACGGCTCGACGCCGATCGCCGACGCCGTCGCGACCAGGCCCAGCCCGAAGAGCAGCAGCACCTGGACCGGGTCGAGGACGAGCCGGGCGAGGAGGTTCAGCGCGGCGACCGCCAGGAGGAAGAGCACGGCGCCGCCGGCGAAAGGGCCGAGCAGCGGCGCGAGGAGCTGCGCGGCGAGCCGGTCGATGCCGAGCCCGACGCCGACCTTCGCCAGCCCGAGCAGCGCGCCGTAGAGCACGAGCGTGTCCCAGTCGAGCTCGCGCAGCGCGCGGACGTCGAAGGCGCCGACCGCGACCGCGCCCAGCACCGCGACCAGCGCGACGGTCGTGTAGTCGACGCGCAGGAGTGGCGCGACGACCCATCCAGCCACGGTCAGCGCGAGCAGGCCGCTCATCGCCAGCTCCTGGCGGGCCGGCGGGCCGAGGACGCGGAGCTGGAGGGCGACGCGCTCGGTCGTGCCACGCGGCTCGGACCGCGGGCGGAACACGACGAACAGCAGCGCCAGCGCGCCCACGCCCACGAGCACGCCGAGCGGGAGCGCGCCGACCAGCCACTGCACCCAGCCGATCCGGCGGCGGCTCGCCTCGGGGAGCAGGCCCCAGGCGAGCAGGCAGGTCGAGGAGCCATTCAGGAAGAGGAACATCAGCGGGCCGGCGCCCACCCACGACGCCATGCCGAGCACCGCCGCGGCCGGCCCGCGCTCGCGCAGCCGCTCCGCGTCGGCCACCGCGAGGCCGAGCGGGGCGACGAGCGCGGCGCGGGCGTTGTTCGAGGGGAGGAGCGGCGAAAGCAGCACGCCGGTCACCATCAGCGTGGCGGCCTGCCAGAGGAGCGTGCCGGGCAGCCGGCGCACGAGCAGCAGGCTGGCACGCAGCAGCAGCCCCGAGCGGGCGACCGCGCCGGCCAGGCAGAAGACGGCCAGCATGAACGTCCACTCCTCGGAGGCGAAGCCGCCGACCGCCGCGGTCGGGTCGGCCAGACCGAGGAGGACCAGCCCGGCGACCAGGCCGAGCCCGACCGCGAAACGCGGCGCCGGCGTCGCCGCGAGGACGACCACCACCGCGCCGAGCAGACCCAGGTAGCCCCAGCGGGGGTCGGCGCTGGCGAGCGCGGTGGCGACCAGACCGCCAGCCGCGAGCCAGGGGACGAGCCGGCCTGGGCGGACGGACGGCAGCGCCGACGAGGCGACGGCATCCGTGGATGGGCCGAGCGGCGGCGGTGGCGAGGCGAGGGACGTCCTCACCTGAGCCGCGGCCATCCCTTCCGCGGGCTCGACCTCCGGTGCATCTCCATCCGACGACGCGGCGCACCCCGCTCGGGCAGAAGGGGCGAGCGCGGGCCAGCTGGCGGCCTCGGCGTCGGTCACGCGGTCGAGCCAGCCGTCGACGGCGGCTCCCGCCTCGGCCGCGGCGGCCAGCGTGGCGAGGAACGCTTCGCGCGGGGCGTGGGCATCGAGAACGGCCAGCGCATCGCCCCAGCGGCCGGCCGCCGCGAGGCGGGCAGCGGCTCTCCGCGCGAAGGGGGCCGCGCCCGCATCCTTCGCTGGGGCCGAGGGCGGGCCCGCGCCCCGTCCATCTTCGCCCACGGGCGGGGCGAGACGGCGCAGCATCGGCAGCAGCTCGAGGTCGGGGCCGGCCACCGCGGCCAGGTCGGCGGCGACCTCGGGCGCCTTGCGCCGGAAGACGACGGCCAGCGCCTCCGGCGTCGGCTCGGCCAGCGCGCCCGCGCGCCACACGCGGCGCCGGCGTCTGGGCGGCAGCGCCGCCAGGGCGTGGTCGAGCGCGCGTGTGAGCGCCTGGCGGCTCTCCCGCAGGTCGTCGGTCAGGCCGTCGACGCGCCGGCTCAGCTCCGCCGCGACCGCGAGCCCGACGGCCGGCTCGCCGCTCCAGACGTTCAGGAAGCTGGCGCGGTCGAGCCGCAGGAGGACGGCCGGGCGCTCGGCGCGCACGGTCGCCGAGCGCGGCGCGCCGGTGATGAGCGCCATCTCGCCGAAGAAGTCGCCCGGTTCGAGCGTCCGGATCGGGAGCTCGGCCCCGCCCGCCGGCGAGGGCGCGTAGACGCCGAACCGGCCTCGCGCGATGACGTAGAGCGCGTCGCCCGGCTCGCCCTGGCGGCACACGACCGCGCCGGGCTCGACCGCGACGACGTCGAGGTGGGCGGCCAGCCTGGCCAGGTGGACGCGGTCGAGGCCGGCGAACAGGTCGACACGGCGGAGAAGGTCGGCGTACTCGGCGTAGGAGATCACCACGCCGTCAGGTCCGGCCGGAATCCGTCGTTCCGAAGAGCGCGGCGACGAGGAACCTCGGCCGCGCGGCCCACGGCCAGCGCGCCGGCGAAGCCGCCACGGTCGACATTCCCCGCTGCGCTCGGCGACAGGGCCGGGCTAGCCCCTCACCGCGGCGGGCTCGAGCTCCGACGGCAGCAGGTGCTCGCTCGGACCCTCGGCCCGGCGCGCGAGCGGCTCGGCCATGGCGATCAGCGCGTTCAGGTGCATGCGCGTGTCGGAGACGTGCGCGAGCAGGTTGTCGAGGTGCTCGGGGTCGAACAGCAGCCCTTGCTGGAAGCGGTCCATCGCGTCGAGCTTGAGCTCGCTCAGCCGGCGCCGGAGCTGGAGCAGCGTCTCGCGCTCGCGCGGCCCCTCGATGCCGCCTTCCTCGATGTCCTGCGCGTCGGACTCGATCTGACTGGCCAGCGCCAGGTAGTCGTTGACGCTCACCAGCCGCTCGCCGAAGCGGAACTTCTTCATCAGCCCGCGGATGAAGACGAAGAGCGGCAGGCAGACGACCAGCGCCGAGATGCCGGTCAAGTAGAGGATGATGTTGGTGATCGCGTCCTGGGTCACTGGCTTCTGGCTCTCGGCGTACTCGGTGGCGCCGGGGTGGCGCGGGAACTCGCTGATCAGGTCGAACTGCTTGGCCGTCAGCGGCGGGTCGTAGGCGCGCGCGAAGTTGCTCTCGAAGGCGGCCCTGGCGACGCGGAAGACGGCCTCGTCCGGCGTGTCCTTGTTCGCGACCAGCAGCACGCGGCGGCCGACGGTCGTCACGTCCTTGGGCGGCCGCTCCGGCGAGAGGCTGTAGGCGCCAGCCGGGATCACGAGCGGGTAGGCCGCCTTGTCCTGGAGCCGGAGCGCGTCGACGAAGTCGAGCGGGTAGAGGCGGTAGTCGAAGTCGGCGATCAGCCGCTGGGCGACGGGCGAGGGCAGCAGCGAGGCGGCGAAGACGACGTCCGGCACCTGGTCGGCCGTCGTCTTGGGGTCGACCAGGAAATTGACCGTCTTCGGGTCGTCGACGTAGTCGCCGGGCTGGACGCCGAGCGTCTTGAGCAGGTCGAGCGCGAAGATGCGCGTGCCGCTGCCGACGTTGCTCAGGCTGACGCGCTTGCCCTTGATCACCGGACGCAGGTCGCCGGTGGCCATCGCCTGCTCGTACAGCTCCTTTTTCATGAGCAGGTGGAGGCCGCTCGTGAAGAGCGGCGCGACCTCGCGCACGTTGTCGCGACCGCCGACGCCGAGCCCGCCGTCGACGAAGGCGACCTGGACCTTGCCCTCCTGGACGGCGTTGAGCGTGTCCTCGGAGCCGCCGGTCTGGATGAAGCTCAGCTCGACGCCCTCGGCCTTCGCGGCCGGGACGAGGTACTGGGTCGCCAGCAGGTAGTTCGCGCCCGAGAAGCTGCCGGTGGTCATCGTGAGCCGGTATTTCTCGGGGAAGACGCGCGGGTAGACGCGCCAGCCGGCCACCGCCAGCACCAGAACGACGATGCTGAGCGCCACGACGGTGCCGTGGGACAGCCTCTTCTTCGGCGGACGTGGGAACACGATCGGGGTGCGCGTCTCGTTCATGCGGGGTGCTCCATCCGGTCGCGCAGTCTAGGTGCTGGTCAGGCTAGGCGGCGACCGCCTCGCCCCGCTTCCGTGCGATCTTGCCCTGGTCGTCGTAGACGTAGCTGGCGTTCTCGAAGAAGCTGAACGGGATCTTCACGCCGATCTCGTGCGCCTTGAGGAAGTTGATCGCCAGGTCGGGCGGCGAGATGACGCCGATCTTCATCTCGCCCGGTCTGGCGCCGTTGTACAGGATGTCGAGCATGGAGGCGGCCGCCAGGTAGCCGACGTTCTCGTACTCGATGCCGACCGACATGATCGCGCTGCCCGAGCCCTCCTTGACCATGTCGGGGTAGGAGGCGAGCACCGGCACCTTGCCGACGATCTTGCTGATCAGGTCGACCGAGTTGATCACCGACGTCGTGCCGGTTGCCCAGAACACGCTCTTGCCGAGGTCCGGATCGGATGCCCGCATCTTCTCGATCGCCCGCGGTATCTGGGCCGAGAGCTCGGGCTCGGGCTTGTTGTCGTCGGTCACGACCACGTCGAAGACGGTGATCCCCTCCAGCCCGGCGGCCTCCTTGAGCGGCGTGACCTGCGCGTCGATCGTGCTCTGGCTGTTCGAGGAGTACATGACGGCGATGTTCGTCACGCCGGGGTTGAGCTGGCGCATGTAGGCGATCTGGACGTCGATCGGCACGGCGACCGAGCAGTAGGCGAGGTTGGTGCCGCTGCCCTTGTCGTAGTCCTTCACCCATCCCTGGAGGACGGGGTCCTTGGTGAAGAGCGAGAGCACCGGCAGCGGGCCGTTCAGGTAGGTATCGTGGACGTTCTGGGTCGCCTCGGAGCCCATCGGCGCGAGCAGGTCGAACCGGTTCGCCTCGCCGAAGGCGATGATCGCGGCGAGCACGTCGAGCTTCTGCTTGTAGTGCCACAGGTGCAGCGTGACCGGCACGCGCTTCTCGTAGAGCACGTCGAGCATCTTGGTCAGCGTGCCGTCGAAGGGTGGCGAGGGCTTGGCGAAGGGGATGAGCACGCGCTTCGGCGCGCCCTGGAACGCCTCGACGCCCTTGGGCGCGAGCGTGTAGCGGGTCTGGTCGGCGCCCTCGGCGGTGAGGTTCCAGTTGGCGAGCGACGCGAGCGTCGGCGAGACGAACGGGATCGGCGCCTCGGCCGCCTCGGCCGGCGTGCCGAACGGCAGGCCGCCCAGCCGCGGCGCGAGAGCCGCCGCGACCACCCCCAGCCCGAGACCCACCACCCGGCGCCGCGAAAGGCGGCGCGGCGCGAACGAACGCTCCCCGTTCATGCTGACCCCCTGCCCCGTGTCGTTCCTGGACGACAACCTCATCACGCCGCGGCCACGGCCGGCTGCGCCTGCGGCCGCGACTGCATCCAGAACAGCAGCCCAAGCACGACGATCGGCAGGCCGATCCAGGCGATCGCTCTCGAGCCGTACTGGCCCATCACAAGGAGCTGACCGACCAGGATCGGGCCGACCATGTGGCCGGCGCGCTCGACGAAGCGGTAGAGCGAGTTGACCGTGCCGCGGCCCAGCTTCTCGGCCGCCGGGCTGTGGGCGACGTAGGTGACGATCGGCGCGTTGATCAGCCCGTGCGCCAGGCCGAGCACCAGGATCCCGCCGATCAGCAGCACCGCGCCGAGCACGCCCGCGCCGGCCGAGAGCAGGTCGGTCGACTCGACAAGGCCGACCGCCGAGACGCCTATCGCGCCGGCCGTCGTGCCGAGGATCAGCGCGTTGCGCGGCTGGCCCACGCGGTCGACGATCCGGGCGACGAACAGGCTCATCAGCAGGATGCCGACCGGGTAGAACATGATGATCTGGCCGATGTCCTCCTGCGGCACCGACTGGTGCGCCAGCAGGAGCGGCATCGCGAACGTGATGACGCCGGCGTTGACGATCTTCGCCGGGATGCCGACGAAGAGCACCGCGCCGACGAAGCTGAAGTCGCGCAGCGCCTGGCCGAGGCTGGGCAGGAACGGCGCGCGAACCGGCGGGCCGTGCCCGGGTGCGGCCGCGGGGGCCTGCTCGTCGGCGTCGACGTCCACCGAGCGCGGCAGGAGCTGCACCGCGTAGACCAGCACGATGCAGGCGACGGCGGCCTGGACGGCGAAGACGCCGCCCGTGCCCATGTACACCGCGAGGAGCGCCCCGATCGCCGTGCCGGCGATGATCGCGCTGTTGTAGGTGAAGAGGAAGCGCGAGGAGCTGCGCGTCACCCCGCCGCGCCGGGCGAGCATGATCAGGTACATCTGCGCGCCGGTCGCGATGATGCCGTGGGCGGCGCCGGCCGCGGCGCGCACCGCGAACATCACGTAGATGTCGCCGACCAGCGCCATCGACAGCAGGCTGAGCGCCTCGATCGCGGCGGCCAGGATCAGGATCGACTTCATCCGGCCGCTCTCGATGAAGCGGCCAACCGGCAGCAGCGCGAACGCCAGCGCCGCGTAGTAGACCGTGAAGTGGGTCGACACGATCGACGTGCTGACGCCCTGCGCCGCCGCGAGCCGCTGCAGGTGCTGGGGCATGAACGAGTTCGACATCCCCTCGACGAAGATCGCCAGGAACAGGAAGGGCACGACCACGCCCTCCTGGAAGATTCGGCGCGACTCCGGCGCTTCGTGCCCCTTGCGCGGGCGCACCGTGAGGACGTGGAGGATGTCGAAGATGAGCATCGCCACGAAGCCGGAGGCCAGGAAGAGGACGAAGAAGTTCTTGGCGCTCCGCCAGATCTGGTTCAGGATGACCGAGTTCGGGATGCCGACGCGCACGGCGAGCTGGGCGGCGTCGGGCGTGCGGCCGCTGAGCGGCACGGCGTACTCGTAGTTGCCGGGGCGCGACTGCCACGCCGCGCCGGCGCGCGCGGCGTCTGCCTCGATCGCGATCCGATCGCCGTCGGTGAGCACCAGGTAGCTCAGGTCGGGGTAGAGCGCGCGGTACTCCTTGAAGACGACGTCCACCTGGCTGAAGTCGTCGAGCGGCAGGCCGAGCTCGAGCGGCGCCGAGAGCCGGCGCGCCAGCGAGTTGCCGAGCGCCTGGGTCTTGTCACGGATGCCGTCCGAGTAGATGGAGACGAGCCCGTAGACGACGACGACCGCCATCAGGAAGAAGGCGACGCCGTAGGCGATCGAGAGCGGACCGCGCGACTCGGCCGGCCGCCAGCGGAGGACGAGCGTGACCGCCAGCGCGAAGAGGGTGAGCAGCACCGCGCCGCCGATCGCGACGGTGCGGACGAAGACGGCGTCGATCTCCTCGGCGAGCACCGCCTTCGGCATCACGACGACCAGCTCGCCGACCGTCTCGATCTTGTTCTTGAGCGTCAGGCTGACGCGGTAGGCGACGCCGTTCTCCTGGAGGCGGAAGCGGCTGCCGCTCTCGGCGAGCGAGCTGGCGTGGAAGCCGCTGTTGGCGTAACCCTCCGCGCCAGGGCGGACGTTCGACTGCACGACCTTGCCGGTCGGGTCGAGCACGTAGATCGCGGCGATGGACGGATCGGAGGCCAGCAGCGGGGTGGTCAGCGGGCCAAAGCCCGGGATCGAGGCGACCGGCAGCCCGGCCTTGATCAGGGGATCGAGCGCGTTCTGGACCGTCTCGTCCTGGGCGGCGAGCCGGTCGAGCTCGATGCGCGGGTAGGTACGCCAGGCCTCGCCGTAGCCGACGTAGGC
>DASRFH010000106.1:0-11679 GCA_035651675.1 Chloroflexota bacterium
GCTGCCCGGGGTGATGGTGAGCATGTTGGTGCCGAGGCCGGCGAGGCGGGCCTGGACCGCCTGGGAGGCGCCCTGGCCCAGCGCGATCATCACGATCACCGCGCCCACCCCGATGATGATGCCCAGCATCGTCAGGAACGAACGCAGCTTGTTCGAGCGGATCGCCGCCAGCGCCGAGCCCACGCTCTGCCCCAGCGCGATCGAGCCGCGCGTCCCCTCCGGCAGCGGCTCCATCAAGATCGCCCAGTCCGCGCTGGTGCCGACGGCCTCGTCGACCGGGATAGCCTGCTCGACCGTCTGGTGGTCGATCACGCCGTTCGGGCTGTCCTGTAGCTGAACACTCATAAATCCTCAACCCGCGGTGCGTTTCCTTCGGAAACGCACCGCACCCTTCCAGGGAAGCGCACACTCATAAATCCTCCACCCGGGCTGGACCCTCGCCGGGCGGCGCACCCCGCTCTTCCAGGGAAGCGCACGCTCATAAATCCTCCACCCGGGCTGGACCCTCGCCGGGCAGCGCACCCCACCCTTCCGGGGAAGCGCACGCTCATAAAACCTCGCCCCGCGGTGCCCCTTCGCCGGGCGGCAGCGCACCCCACCCGTCCGTGGAAGCGCACGTCCATAAAACCTCGCGCCGCGGTGCGTGTTCGTGGGGCGGCGCGCCGAACTCGTGCGCGGAAGCGCGCGCCCAAAGATCCTCGCCCCGCGGGTGCGTCTTCGAACGAAGCGCCCCGCACGTTCCGGGGAAGCACCGTAGGTCCTCGCCCGGCGGTGCGCGTGCGTGGGGTGGCGCGCCGCACCCCTCCAGGGGTGGAGAAGCTCATGCCGTCACCTCCGCGGGCTGGTGCTGCTCGGCGATCGCCGGGCCCTCGACGGGCTCCTCCTCCGGCGGTGGCATCTCGGCGAGGACCTTCGCGGCGCGGCGCTGGTTCGCGTTGGGCCGGTCCTCGACGACCCGGCCGTCGCGGAAGCGGACCAGCCGCGAGCAGAACTCGGCGATGTCGGGCTCGTGGGTGACCAGCACGATGGTGATCCCGTGCGCGTTGAGCTCCTGGAAGATCGCCATCACCTCCACGCTGGTCCGGCTGTCCAGGTTCCCGGTCGGCTCGTCCGCCAGCAGGATCGCCGGCCCGTTGACCAGCGCCCGCGCCACCGCCGCCCGCTGCTGCTGGCCCCCCGACATCTCCACCGGCTTGTGCTCCCCCCGGTCCCCCAGCCCCACCGCGCCCAGCGCCGCCGCCGCCCGCCGCTCCATCACCGCGCGCGGCACCCCCGCGTAGAGCATCGGCAGCATCACGTTCTCCCGCGCGCTCAGCCGCGGCAGCAGGTTGAAGCCCTGGAACACGAAGCCGATCAGCCGGTTGCGCACCAGCGCCAGCTCGTCCTTCCCCAGCCCCGAGACGTCCACCCCGTCCAGCTCGTACGTCCCCGACGTCGGCCGGTCCAGGCACCCGACCAGGTTCATGAACGTCGACTTGCCCGAGCCCGAGGCCCCCATCACCGCGACGAACTCCCCCGGCCACACGTCCAACGTCACCCCCCGCAGCGCGTGCACCACGTTGGGCCCACGCCAGTAGTCCTTGGTCAGGTCCCGGACCCGGATGGTTGGGATGATCTGCTCGTCCTGCATCGTCGTGCGCTTACCGGGCGAAGAAGATTCCGCCGCCGGGACCGCCGCCGCCCGGCTTGGCCGGCGCGTTCGACCCACCCTGGCCGGCCTGGCCGCCAGCGCGCGTCCCGGTGGTGCCGCCGACGACGCCGATCACCACCGAGTCGCCTTCCTTGAGGCCGGACGTGATCTCGGTGTTCGTCCCGTCGGTCAGGCCGGTCGTCACGCGCACCGGAACGAGCTGGCCGTTCTGGACGGTGATCACGACGTTGCGGTCGCCCCCGGCGCCGCCGACGACGAATGGGCCTCCGTTCGCGCCGGCCTGGGGGTTGGGGCCGGCCGCGCCCGGCGTGGCCTCAGCACCCGGCGCGGTCTCAGCGCCCGGCTGGCCCTGCTGGTTGCCGACGCCCTGGCCGTTCTGGGCCCGCTGGCCGCCCTGACCGCCCTGGCCCTGGGTCCGCTGGCCCTGGCCCTGACCGGTCGCGGCCTGGCCGCTGGCGCGTCCTTGACCGCCCTGGCCCTGGCCGCGACCGCCGCCGACGAGACCCTGCTGGAAGGCCGTCTGGGCGAAGGAGAACGCCTGGTTCGGCACGACGAGGACGTCGTCGCGCTCGTCGGTGGTGATGGTGACCTGGGCGGTCATCCCAGGGTAGAGCGTCGCGCCCGCGACCGACTTGATGGAGCTGGTCACCGCGTAGTTGACCACGTTGTTGGTCGTGGTGCCGGTCGGCTGGATCTGCAGCACCTGCCCGGCGAACGTCTTGCCGGGGAAGGCGCTGACTGTGAAGCTGACCGGGTCGCCGACCGAGACCTTGCCGATGTCGGCCTCGTTGACGTTGGCGGTCACTTGCAGGTCGTCCAGGGTGACCAGCGTGATCACCGCCGTCGGGTTGCTGGTCGTGCCCCCGCTCGACGTGCTGCCGGCCGCGCCCCCGCCGGTGGTCGCCCCACCGCTGATGTACTGGCCCACCGCCGCGTTGACCACCGAGACCGTCCCGTCCATCGGCGCCCGCAGCACCGCCGCGTCCAGGTCGTTCCGCGCCTGGTCGACCGCCACCTGCGCGTTGGCGACCTGCGCCGCCGCCGCGTCCAGCTCGGCCTGCGTCGGCGCCGCCGCCGTCGTCGCCAACGACGCCTGGGCCGTCTTGACCTGTCCTTGGGCTTGGTTCGCCGACTGCTGGGCGCTGACCGCGCTGGCCGTCGCCTTGGCCTGCGCCTGGCCGACCCCGACCTGCGCCGCCGCCAGCGCCTTCTGCGCCGCCGCCACGTTGTTCTCGGCCGTCTTGACCGCCGCGTCCTGCGCCGCCTGGTCGGCGGCCAGCTGCGCCTTGGCCGTGTCGAGCGCGTTCTGGGCGTTCTGGACGCTCTGGGCGTTCTGCTGCTGGGTCTGGGCCGCCGTCGCGTTGAAGTTGTCGACCGCGGTCTGCAGCCCCGCCACCGTCGCGTTGGCCGCCGCGCACGCCCCGCCGTGGTCGCGCCCGCAGGTCGCGTCGCGGCTCAGCTGCGCCGACCACAAATCGTCCTTGGCTTTCTGCAGCTGCTGCTGCAGCACCGCCGGGCTCGTCGCGACCACCGCCTTGGCCGCGTCCAGCGCCTTCTGCGCGTTGTCCACCGCCGTCTGGTCCGCCGCCAGCTTCTTCTGCGCCTGCGCCTGCGCCGCCGCCAGCGCGTCCTGCGCCGCTTGCAGGTTGCCCTGCGCGGTCGCGACCTGCGCCTGCGCCGCTTGCACGTCCCGCGCCGCGCTGGCCTGGCTGGCCGCCGCCGACGCCGCCGCGTCCTCCGCCGCCTGCTGGGCGTTCTGCAGCGCCACGCGCGCCGCCTCCACCTGCTCGGGCGTCGCCCCCGCCTTCAGCTTCTCGAAGTTGGCCTGCTGCTGGCGCAGCTGCGCCTCCGCCTGCGCCAGCGCCGCCTGCAGGTCGGCCGTGTCCAGCTTGGCGAGCACGTCCCCCTTCTTCACCTTCTGCCCCACCTGCACGTCGAGCTCCACCAGCTTGCCCGAGCCCTTGAAGCTCACCGGCAGCGTCTGCGCCGGCGCCACCGGCCCCGTCGCCGTCACCTGCTCGAGCACGTTGCTCCTGATGACCTGCGTCGTCTGGTAGACGGGCGCGGTGCTCTGGCCGAGGATGCGGCGCTGGAGCGTGGTGAGCTGCCCGGTGAGGTACAGGACGCCGACGACGAGCAGGACAATCAGCGCCGCGAGCGGCGCCATCCACCGCCAGCGCGGCGGGCGCCGCGACGGGAACTGGACGACCCGACTGGGTGGGGTGACGCGTCGCGGCTGAGCCGCGTTCGAGGGGGCTGGTTGCTCCATCGGCAGGACACCTGACAAAGGAAATACTGGCGGCGGCCGCTCTGCTGCGACGGTGCGCGGCTTTCGCTGTTACAGACTCTATACCCGCGTCCTTAGATGGCGACTAAATGTTGGTAATCTGCACGTTAAATCTGCTCGCCCGTCGATCAGTTGGCGCTATTCTCGGCTTCGTCTGTGAAGGACCCGTGAAGCCTTCCGGACACCGGATGAACGGCACGACGAGGAGCTGACGCTTGAGCTTCCGCGAGCACGAGGAGGCGGCCGAGGCGACGCGGCCGACGGTCCGCTGCGCGGTGATCACGCTCAGCGACACGCGCACCGAGGCGACCGACACGAGCGGGCAGCTCATCGTCGACGGGCTGCGGGGCGCGGGGCACGAGGTGGTCGAGCGGCACATCCTCCCCGACGAGCCGGCCGAGCTCGGGCCGCTGCTCGAGCGGCTCTGCGCGACCGATGGGGTGGACGCGGTGCTGCTGACCGGCGGGACGGGGATCGGGCCGCGCGACAGCACGCACGAGGTCGTGAGCGCCAGGCTCGACAAGCGGCTGGACGGCTTCGGGGAGCTGTTCCGGATGCTCTCGTGGGAGGAGATCGGCCCGGCCGCGATGCTCTCGCGAGCGGTCGGCGGCGTGCGCAACGGGCGCGTCGTGCTCTCGATGCCGGGTTCGCGCAACGCGGTCCGGCTGGCGATGGAGAAGCTGGTGCTGCCGGAGCTGCAACACCTGGTCTGGGAGGCGACCGGGCGCCGCTAAAGGGGCGGTCCGCGGGCCAACGCTGGCGGGGAGCGGCACACCCACCGGCAGGCATCCGCGCCCTCACCGGCTGACCGCTGAGCGCCCCTCGCCGCCCGTTACCAGGGCAGGCCGCGCAGGTCGACCTCGCCGAGCGGCCACGGCTTGCCGCGGAACGGCTTGACCATGGTGTTGACCTGGCTGCGGGTGCGCCCTTCGGGCTGCTCGAAGTAGGTCGGCGCCTCGACGACGCGCCAGCCGAGGCGCGCGTAGAGCGGGACGCGGATGTCGAGGCAGAGCAGCAGGCCGTGCTCGGCCTGGGGCAGCTCGTCGCGGATCAGCTCGGCGGCGCGCTCCATCAGGCGCGAGGCGTAGCCCCGGCCGCGCGCGGCCGGCAGCGTCATCACGCTCCGGATGCCCGCGACGTGGACCGGCTGGCCGCCGACACTGATGGTCCGCTCCATGACGCTCACGTGGCTGACCAGCCGCTCGTCCTCCCACAGCAGCACACGCCAGGGCGTCTCCGGCATCGGCATCCAGGTGGTGGGTGGCAGGCCGAACTCGATCTCGCCGCGCAGGGCGTCGAAGCCGGCCCGGTCGGCCTCGGTGAAATCGGCCCAGCGCTTGACCTCGACGCGCGTCTCGTGCACGGCTAGCCGCCCGCCGCCTGGATCGCCCGCCAGACGCGCAGCGGCGTGAGCGGCGGGTCGAGCGCCTTGACGCCGAGCGGGCTGAGCGCGTCGATCACGGCGTTGACGACCGCGGGCGGCGCGGCGATCGTGCCCGACTCGCCGTGGCCCTTCACGCCGAGCGGGTTCCAGGGCGACGGCGTCACCGTGTGGCCGAGCTCGAAGGTCGGCACGTCCTCGGCGCGCGGGACGGCGTAGTCCATCAGCGTGCCGGTCAGCGGCTGACCCTCCGGGTCGAACTGCATCCACTCGAAGAGCGCGGCGGCCATGCCCTGCGCGAGACCGCCGTGCGACTGGCCGGCCAGGAGCAGCGGGTTGACCTGCGTGCCGCAGTCGTCGACCGCGATCAGCCTCTCGAGCGCCACCTCGCCGGTCTCGCGATCGACCTCGACCAGCGCGACGCTCGCGCCGAACGACCACGGGTCGGCCGGCATGTGGAAGAAGGCGGTCGCCTCGAGCCCCGGCTCGGTGCCCGGGGGGAGGCCGCCGCCGTACGCGGTGGCCGCGACGCGCGGCCACGGGACGTGGCGGCTCGGCGCGCCGGCCACGGCGAAGCCGCCGTCCGACTGGATCACGTCCTCGGGCGCGGCCTCGAGCAGGTGCGCCGCCAGCCGCTTCGCCTTCTCCAGGACACGGTCCGACGCCTGGCTGAGGGCGCTGCCGCCGAGCGCCGTCGACTTGGAGCCGCCGGTGCCGGTGCCGGGCGGGCCGACGTTCGTGTCGCCCTGGCGGACGGTGATCCAGTCGAAGGGGATGCCCAGCTTGTCGGCGATGATCTGGGCGAACGTCGTCGCGTGGCCCTGGCCCTGGGGGTGTGAGCCGGAGATGGCCGTGACGCGGCCGGACGCCTCGACGCGCACGTAGCCGCTCTCGTAGCCGGCCGCGGTCGGCTCGACGTAGCTCGCCATGCCGATCCCGACGAGCTTCGTCGAGCCGGTCCGGCGCGCCTCGGCCTGGCGCTCCCGCGCCGCCTCGTAGCCGAGGATGCCGAGCGCCTTCTCAAGCGCCGGCGCGTAGTTGCCGGAGTCGTAGGTCGGGCCGAGGTGCGTCTTGTACGGGAACCGGTCGGGCGCGATGAAGTTGCGCCGGCGGAGCTCGAGTGGGTCGATCCCGAGCTCGTCGGCGAGCGCGTCCACCAGCCGCTCGTGGAAATAGGAAGCCTCGGGACGGCCGGCGCCACGGTAGGCACCCGTCGGCGACGTCGTCGTGTAGACGCCGGAGAGCTCGACGGAGCAGCCCTGGACGTCGTAGGGGCCCTGGAAGCACTCCAGGATGCGGCGGCCGGGGCCCGGCACGTCGGCGTAGGCGCCGAGGTTGAGCAGGACGCGGATGCGCGTGGCGAGGATGCGGCCGTTCTCGTCGGCCGCGATCTCGCCGTCGGCGACGACGTCGCGCGCCGCGCGGCTGGCGAGCAGGTCCTCGGAGCGGGTCGCCGTGTAGCGCACGGGGCGGCCGAGGCGGTGGCAGGCGTGGGCGACCGCCAGGTATTCGTTGTAGACCGGGCCACGCGTGCCGAAGCCGCCGCCGACGTCCGGCGCGAGCGCGCGGACGCGCGTCTCTTCGAGGCCGAGCGATTTCGCGACCGTCGCGCGGACGCGCCAGGGCGACTGGGTGGTGCACGATATGGTGATGCCGTTCTCGGCCGGGTCCGGGATCGCCACGGCGGTCAGCGGCTGGATGGGGACACCGGTGAGGCGGTTGACGACCATGTGGCGCCGGACGACGTGCCTGGCCCGCGCGACGATCGCGTCCATCTCGGCGGTGGGCGTGCCGCGGCGGCTGGTGACGGCGAGGTTGGTGCCAAGGTGTGCGTGGACGAGCGGGGCGCCCTCCTTGACGGCATCCTCGACGTTCGAGACGCCGGGGAGGGGGTCGTAGTCGACCTCGACGAGCGCGGCCGCATCGCGGGCCTGCCCGATCGTCTCGGCGACGACCATGGCGACCGGGTCGCCGACGTAGTTGACCTCGTCGGCGGCGAGGATCGGCGCCGGCGCGCCGCGGAAGTCGGGGCCGCCGGGGGCGGTCTGCATGCTCTCGCGCGGGGCGTTCCGCTGCGGCTGCGCGACGGGGACCGGTCCGGGAGGGGGGAAGTCGGCGGCCGTGTAGACGGCGACGACGCCCGGGGCGCGTCGGGCCGGCTCGACGTCGAGCCGCGCCACCCGCGCGTGGGGGACGGGCGACCGGACGAAGGCGACGTGCAACGACCCTGGCGGCGCAAGGTCGTCCGGGTAGCGGCCGGCGCCGCGGATGAGCCGGTTGTCCTCGACCCGGCGGCGGGGCTTGCCGATCTCGCCGGTGGGGGCGCGCTCGTGAGCTTCGACTGCCACGATTACCTCGCTCTGGTTCGATCGGTTCTAACGATAAACGGATCGCGAACCGGTCGTGGACACGGCGCGGCGATCTGTGTCCGACGTCATCGGCCACGCTGCCCGCGCGCAACGCGCTTCAGCGCGTCAGGACCTCAGGTCGTCGAGGAACTCCGACGCGGGCTCGACCCCAGTGACCAGCAAGTGGTCGCGCGCCCGCGTGCAGGCGACGTACAGGAGGTGGCGCTCGGCGTTGTAGACCTCCTCGAGGTCACAGCGCACGCGCGCCTTCGTCGACCAGCGCCGGGTGGCCGGCGCGGTGGAGCGCGACGATCGCCTTGCCGGGTGCCGGCCGAGCCCGACACGCGGGGCCGGCCCGCCGCGGGCGCGCTCGACCGCCTCGCGCTGAGCGGATGGAGGAACGCGACGCACTTCTCCCAGGGCGCCTCGACGAACGTGTCGACGATCCACCGGGCGGCACCGGCTGCTACGCGGGTGCCGCCCCAGACGAGCGCAGGACGTCGAAGCCGACCAGCCGGATCGGTTTCTGGACTCTCATGGCCTGGAGGTGCTGCCAGAGGCGCACGATGACGTCACGAGGCTGATGGTCGGGGCACGCCGGTGGCCGCCGCGCCCCGGGCTCGCGACGTCGTCGTCGCCAGCGCAAGGTGCGCTGGTCGCGGCGGCCGAGGAGCTCGTCGGGCGGGTTGGCGGCCGGCTCGGGGACGGGCGCCGCGGCGAACGCGCGCCGGGTCAGGGCGGGCTTCCGTGGCGCGGCAGCGCCGCTCGCGGGTGCGGGCTAGAGCTCGGCGACGGCGGGGACGACCTCCTTGCCGAGAAGCTCGATCGTGCCGGGCTGGTCGACGTTGGGGATGCGGCCGCTGACCCAGGTGATGCCGAGCTCGCGCAGCTTCTTCAGGCGGGCGACGAGCTGGGCGGGTGTTTCAGTCCCGTTGGCGCCATCCTTCGACACGGCGAGGTTCGTGTTGGTCGTCTTCTCGATCGCGTCGTAGCGCCGGCCCTCGGCCTCGCAGTGCTCGCGCAGGACGTCGAGCTTGTGTTTGATCACGTCCGGCTCACCGCCGATGTTGCAGGCGTCGGCGTAGCGGGCGACCAGCCGGAGCGTCTTCTGCTCGCCACCGCCGCCGACCATGACCGGCGGGTGCGGCTTCTGGAGCGGCTGGGGCGAGCAGAGCGGCTCGAGGAGCTGGTAGTAGCGGCCTTCGTAGGGCGTGTTGTCGGCGGACCACATGTGCAGCGCGATCTGCAGCGTCTCCTCGAGGCGGCGGAAGCGCTCGGCGACGGGTGGGAACGGGATGCCGAGCCCGACGTGCTCGCGCTCGTACCAGGCCGCGCCGATGCCGAACCAGCTCCGGCCGCCGGAGAGCACGTCCAGCGTGGTGACCTGCTTGATCAGGAAGCCGGGGTGGCGGTAGGTCACGCCGGTGACGATCGTGCCGAGCCGCAGCCGCTCGGTCGCGCCGGCAACGAAGCCGAGCGTCGTGTACGCCTCGTTCATTTCGAGGTTCGGCGGGCCGACGCCGGCGATCTGGAAGAAGTGGTCCATGACCGAGAGGCTGTAGAAGCCGTTCTCCTCGAGGCGCTGGGCGATGCTCTTGAGCGTCGCGCCCATCCTGGGCGGGCCGCCCTCCCAGGTGAAGCGGTTGCAGTGCAGACCGAGCTTCATGCGCGCACCGGCTCGGCGAGCGCGACCTTCCGCAGAACTTCCTTGTTCACGACGTTCTTCGGCATGCGGCCCTGGAGGACGGCGGCGATCTCCTGGCCGACGCGTCGGCGGCGCTCGACGTCGCCCCAGTCGGAGACGTTGGCCGAGTGCGGCGTGAGGATGACGTTGTCCATCCTGGTGAGCGGGCTCTCGACTGGCAGCGGCTCGACCTCCATCACGTCGAGCCCGGCGCCGGCCAGCTTGCCCTCGTTCATCGCGCGGATCAGGTCGGCGTCGACCTGCGTCTGGCCACGGCCCGTGTTGACGAAGTAGGCGGTCGGCTTCATCACGCTGAAGTACTCGTAGGTCAGCAGGCCCCTGGTCTGCGGGTTGAGCGGCAGGTGGGCCGAGACGTAGTCCGACCGGCGGAAGACGTCCTTGAGGTCCGCGACGCGCTCGACGCCGTGCTGCGCGAAGACCTCGTCCGGCACGAATGGGTCCCAGGCAAGCACGTGCATGTCGAAGCCCTTCGCCTTCCTGGCGACGAGGCGGGCGATGTTGCCGAAGGCGACGAGGCCGAGCGTGTCGCCGACGACGCGCGGCATCGGTTTCATGTACTGGCGTGCCTCGCCCCAGCGCCCCTCGCGCACCGCGCGGTCGAGCGGGACCACCTTCTTGGCCAGGCCGAGGATCAGCATCATCGCGTGGACGGCGACCTCTTCGATGAAGACGTCGGGGCAGTTGCACACGACGATGCCCTTCTCGGTCGCGGCGTCCACGTCGATCGTGTCGACGCCGACCGCTCCGGAGGCGAACACCTTGCACTTCTCGAGTCCGCGGATCAGGTCGCCGGTCAGGCGGCGCCCCCCGACGATGACGGCGTCGGCGTCCCTGGCCTGGGCCAGCCACGCGTCGTCGGTGTCGGCCTGGACGACGGTGATCTCGGCGCCGATCGGGTCGAGCGACTCCCGCTCGTACTGGTAGGTAGCGGGCGCGCCGCGTCGGAAGGGCGTGGCGACGACTTTGAACGGCATGGGGCGAGTCCTCCTTGGGCGGGGCTTTTCGGGCCGTACGATAACCCGAGGCGCGGCGGGCTGTGGCAGGCGTAGGTCGGGCACGGCGAGTCGGCTAACGCGCGGCCCCGAGCGGCGCGTCTGGCGGCCGCGCGATCGGAGCGCCTGGCGGGGACTGCCTGATGCCCTCGTGGAAGTCGCCTCGACGCCGTCCGTGGGCGCGTCGTCGGCCCCGAGCACCAGCACGAGCGGCCTCGGCGGGCGCGACCGGCGGGGTTGGCCGAGTAGCATCCAGCCCTCGTGTGGGCGCCGATCCTGCTCGGCCTGAGCTCAGGGCTCTGCTGGGGTCTGTCCGACTTCCTGGGTGGGATCCAGTCGCGGCGGCTGACGGCGCTGGCGGTCGCGTTCTGGGCGCAGCTCACGGGCGGGGCGGTGCTGCTGGCGGTCGCGGTGCTGAGTGGGCAGGCGGCGGCGCCGGCCGCCGTCGCGCTGGGCGTGCTGGCGGGTGTGTTCGGCGGGGCCGGCTTGCTCTGCTTCTACCGCGGGCTGGCACTAGGGCCGATGTCGGTCGTCGCACCGGTCGCGGCGTGCGGCGCGGCGGTGCCGGTGCTCGTCGGCGTGGCGACCGGCCGCGCGCCAGGCCTCACCGCGTTCGGTGGCATCGGCGCCGCGCTGGCGGGGGTGGTGCTCGTTTCGCTGCCCGGCGAGGACGACGAGCCGGGCACGACCGACCCGCGCGCCGGGCTGGCGGCCGCGCTGGGCGCGGCGCTCTCGTTCGGCCTCTTCTTCGTGTTCCTCGACGCGGGGGCGGCCGCCGGCGGGCAGCCGCTCTGGGTCGCGACCGGCGCGCGCGGCGGCGGGATCGCGACGTTGGCGCTCGTCTCGCTGGCCAGCCGTCGGCCGGCCGGCTGGCCGGGCCGGCGGATCGGCGCGCTGGCCGTGGTCGGCGTCGGGGATACGACCGCGAACGTCCTCTTCACCTACGCCGCGGCCGCCGGCGGCAACCTCCCGGTCGTCTCGGTGCTCGGCTCGCTCTACCCGGTCGCGACCGTGCTGCTCGCCCGGCTCTTCCTGGCCGAGCGGCTGGCGCGCCCGCAGACGGCCGGCGTTGCGCTCGCGCTTGCCGGCGTGGCGCTCATGGCCGCCGGCTGAGCGCCTGCCGCGGCCGGAGCGGGCCCGGCGCCAGGCCCGCCGACGAGGCTACGAGCCGCGGGTGAGCAGCGTCTCGTGGGCGTGCTGGCAGCGGGCGCACCAGTAGAGCACGAGGCGGCCGCGCAGACGCGCGAGCTCGCGCATCGCCATCGTGCACCGCGGGCAGCACACGGTCTGTTTCGATCCCACCGGGCTCTGGTGG
>DASRFH010000107.1:0-3916 GCA_035651675.1 Chloroflexota bacterium
TTATCCACGCACGCGAGGACGCCGCATGCCGGCGCTCGATCGCCACCCACGGGCTCGCGGGTAGCGCTGCTACCCGCCTCGCCCGCGTGCGGCGCCCAGCTTGGCCTGCGACGCCCTCGCGCACGCGCCTAACCCACATCACGCCTCTGGCGGCCCGATGCGCGCGGGAGCGGCGCTGCGCCAGCCGGCCTCGGCTAGGCTCGGCGGCCAGTGGTGGGGAAGAGGTCTCTCGCCATCGCGCTCGCTCTGCTGACCGCGGCGGCCGCCTGCGCCGCCGGGACCGCGGCGGCCCGGGTGCCGAACCTGAACTGGACCGCGCTCCTGCCGCCGCTGCCGAGCCCGGTCAAGCCGCAGCCGGGCCCGGTTCCGCGCTGCCGGCGGCCGTCGAGCGCCTGCGTGGCCACCGAGATCCGCCGCATGCGGCGGCTGCAGCGGCGCCTGGGCTGCGATCATGGCGGCGTCTTCGCGACCACCTACCTGGAGCTGACGCGGACGCTGCGCCGCATGCTCGCGAGCCACCCGCACCTCTTTCGCCACCCGCGCTACCTCTACACGGAGGACGCGCTCTTCGCCGACGTCTACTTCGCCACCCTGCGCCGCTGGCAGCGGGGGCAGGGCGTGGATCCGGCCTGGCGGATCGCGTTCAGGACCGCCGCGAGCGGCGACGCCAACGCCGCCCAAGACATGCTGCTGGGCATCAACGCACACGTCCAGAACGACATGCCGTTCGTGCTCGCGGCGCTGGGGCTGCGCACGCCCACGGGCGCGTCGCGCAAGCACGACCACGACGCCTTCAACGCCGTGCTGAACCGCGCCTACGCGCCCGTCGTCCACGCGGTGCGGCGCCGCTACGACCCGATCGTCGGCACGACCAACTCCGACGCGACGCCGCTCGACGACTTCGCGGGGCTCGAGCTGGTGCGCGCCTGGCGCGAGCAGGTCTGGCGCAACGCCGAGCTGCTCCTGGACGCGCGCTCAGCCGCGCAGCGGGCCGCGGTCGCGCGGCAGATCCACGCCAACGCCGCGGCCTGGGCGCGGGCGATCGCGACGCCGCAGCAGCCCGGCCACCGCGCCCGCCGCGACGCCTACTGCGAGCAGCAGCTTCGCGCCCGCTAGGCCGCCGAGCGCACGGCGGCCGCGATCTCGGCGGGGCTCGCGTTGTCGCTCGCGTCCTCGGAGAGATGCGACCACACCACCTGGCCGCCGGGCGCGACCACGAGCACGCCGCCGAGCTGCGCCGGATGGCCGACCGTCCGGCCCTGGGGCTGGCGCGCGCGCAGCGAGCTCACGAGCCCGCGCGCGAGGACCTTGGGGCCCAGGAGCTCGTCGAGGGTCGCGATCTTGGCCCCGGCCGCCCGGTAGCTGACCCGCTGCTCGTCGGCCAGCACCGGCAGCTCGATGCCCAGGCGGCGCCGGAAGTGGGCCGCGTGGCGCGGCGTCGCCTGGCCGATCAGGACGAGCGACGCCCCCGCCTCCTCGACGCTTCGCCGCTCGCGATGCAACTGCACCGCGTGTTGGCGGCAGTACGTTCAGCCGTAGTGGCGAAGCCAGACCAGGGCCGCCGGCCGCTCCGCCCAGAAGTCGCCGAGCCGGTGCTCGACGCCGTCGTGGTCGGGGAGCACGATGCCGGCGAGCGCGTCGGCTCGCTCCGGCGGCCGCGCCCGCTGGCGCTCGTCGGCTGTGCCGAGGATCCCCACGCCGCCAGGATACCTCGCCGGCTGAGCGCGGCGCTATCGTGATCCGCGAGGTGGCGCCCAAGGCCACAGCTGCGACGCGGGCGGAGATCAAGGACTCGATCCTCGACGCGATCGGCGAGACCCCGCTGGTCGCGCTCGCGCGGATAGGGGCCGAGGTCAAGCCGCGCCTGGTGGCCAAGGTCGAGATGCTGAACCCGGGCGGCTCGATCAAGGACCGGATCGCGCTCGGGCTGATCGAGGCGGCGGAGCGCGACGGGCGGCTCCGGCCCGGCGGGACGATCGTCGAGCCGACGAGCGGGAACACGGGCGTCGGGCTCGCGATCGCGGCGATCCTCAAGGGCTACCGGGTGATCGCCGTCATGCCCGACAAGATGAGCCGGGAGAAGATCGATCTGCTGCGCGCCTACGGCGCGGAGGTGGTCGTCGCCCCCACCGAGGTCCCGCCCGAGTCGCCGGAGTCCTACTACCGCGTCGCCGACCGCCTGACCGAGGAGATCCCCGGCGCCTTCCAGCCCAACCAGTACTTCAACCAGGCCAACCCGGAGTCGCACTACCGGACCACCGGGCCCGAGATCTGGCGCCAGACGGGCGGCGCGATCACGCACCTCGTCGCCGGCGTCGGCACCGGCGGCACGATCACCGGCGCCGGCCGCTACCTCAAGGAGCGCAACCCCGCGATGGAGGTGGTCGGGGCCGACCCGGTCGGCTCGATCTACTCCGGCGGCGAGGTCAAGCCCTACCTGGTCGAGGGCGTGGGCGAGGACTTCTGGCCCGAGAGCTTCGATCCCTCGGTCGTGGACCGCTACGTGACCGTCTCCGACCGCGACTCCTTCCTAACCGCGCGCCGCCTCGCGCAGACCGAGGGGATCCTGGCCGGGGGCTCCTCGGGGATGGCCGTCCACGCCGCGCTCGAGGTGGCCCGCGAGGTCGACGACCCCCAGGCGCTGATCGTGGTGGTGTTGCCCGACGGCGGCCGCTCGTACCTCTCCAAGCTCTACAACGACGCCTGGATGCGCCAGTACGGCTTCCTCGAGCGCACGGCCGAGCTCACGGTCGGCGACGTCCTGCGGCGCAAGCACGCCGAGGGCGAGATCCCGCCGCTCTTGACGGTCGAGACCCACGCCAAGGTGCGAGACGCGGTGGCGCTCATGCACGAGCACCGCGTCTCCCAGGTCCCGGTGGTCTCCGCGCACGACCCGCAGACGATCGCCGGCGCCCTCAGCGAGCGCGGGCTCCTGCGCCACGCGGTCGAGGACGCCTCGCTCCTCGACGCCGAGGTGATCGAGGTCATGGAGCCCCCGTTCCACGCGGTGCCGGCCGAGGACAGCGTGCGCGAGGCGGTCGAGCTCCTGAGCGGGCAGACCGAGGCGCTGCTCGTCACCTCGGAGGGGAGGCCGGTCGGGATCGTGACGCGGGCCGACCTGGTCGAGTCGCTCGCCAAATGACGCGGCTGCCGGACGGGGTCGGCCTCGCCACCCGCGCCGTGCACGCCGGGCTCGACCCGGACCCGGCCTACGGGTCCGTCGTCCCGCCGATCCACCAGACCTCGACCTACGTGCAGCGGGCGCCGGGCGAGTTCGTCGAGGACTACGACTACTCGCGCTCGGCCAACCCCACGCGATCGGCGCTCGAGCGCGCCCTGGGGGAGCTGGAGGGCGGTCTCGCCTCGGCGTTCGCGAGCGGGATGGCGGCCGAGCACGCGCTGATCACCGCCGCGTGCGGCGCCGGCGACCACCTGGTCCTGCCCGCCGACCTCTACGGCGGCACCTACCGCCTGGTGGACAAGGTCCTCGCCCGCTTCGGGCTCAGCTTCGACCTCGTCGACCAGACCGACCTCGAGGCGGTCCGCGCCGCGATCCGGCCGGAGACGCGGGTGATCTGGGTCGAGACCCCGACCAACCCGCTCCTGAACGTCGTGGACGTGCGGGCGATCGCCGGCCTCGCCGGCGACGCGCTCGTGGTCGTGGACAACACCTTCGCGACCCCGGTCGTGCAGCGCCCGCTCGAGCTGGGCGCGGGGGCCGTCGTGCACTCGGCGACCAAGTACCTGGGCGGCCACTCGGACGTGGTCGCAGGGGCCGTGATCGTCCGCGACCGGGAGCTCCACGGGCGCGTGCGCTTCGTCCAGAACTCGGTCGGGGCGGTGCCGGGCCCGCTCGACTGCTTCCTGGTCCATCGCGGGCTTCGCACCCTCCACCTGCGCGTGGCGGCGCACACCG
>DASRFH010000108.1:0-38530 GCA_035651675.1 Chloroflexota bacterium
CTGGTTCAAGTACGTCCTGCCGAACAAGCGCCGGCTCGAACGCGCGCGCGATCCCATGCGGGCCTACGCGGACGTCGTCGCGCCGACGCTCGACCATTTTGTGTCCCAGCCGGCCTTCGAGGAGGTGTGCCGCGGGTGGGTCTTCGACCAGGCCGAGCGCGGTCGGTGGGGCCGTCCCGTGGTCGACGTCGGAGCCTGGTGGGGGAAGATACCCAAACCCCCGCCGGCCGCACGCAACGAGACGGTCGATCGCGAGATCGAGGTCGTCGGCGTCGGCGGCCGGTCCGTCGTCGTCGCCGGCGAAGCGAAATGGACCAACGCGCCGGTCGACTTCGGCGTGCTTAACAACCTCAAGCGAACGCTTCAGCACGTCCCTGGCGCCGACGACCGGACGCGGATCGTGCTCTTTGGTCGGTCGTTCGACCCACGGCTAGAGGCTGCCGCCGACGACGAGGGGGTCATCCTGGTGCGACCGGCCGACCTCGTCTCCGCGACGTGATCGCCGACGCCGGCGGACGCCCCACCGTCGTCCGCGAGCCGGTCGCCTGCCGCGCCGAGCACGTCGACGGCCCCAGCACGGTTCGCGCGCGTCGCCCGGACCATCCACGTCACGCCGCGCCGCGCCCCCGCCGCCACCACCTACCGGCTCCCTGGACCCGCCTCACCGTCCGTCTGGCGGCTTGAGCCACGTTCGAACTGTGAGATCTACGGTAGCCGCAACACGGTTCACTTAGGGTCGCCGATCGCGCGGTCCGGCCCCGCCCACGTCCCCTCTCCCTTCCTGTTCAGGGACACGGTCGATTCGGCCTGTAGCTGCGACGCGGAGTCGCGGGGCCGCGTGGACGGCCCCGTGGCCGTGTCAGCCAGCGCGGTGCTGGCGGTACGCGTCCCGCATGCAGTTGCCGCACGGCCGAAAGCCGTGGGCACGGGTAGCGGTCTCGTCGGCGAAGAAGACGCGGCTCGTCGCTCCCGTGGCCGATCGACGGCACAGATGGGCACCAGCCCGCGTTAGTCCGTTCGGATGGGTGTCCAGATCCGGTCGTAGTGGTCGATAACGGCGTCGAGGTCGAAGGCTGGCTCGGTCCGCCGCAGCACCGGCACGAGCTGCCCGGGGATGGCAGCGCGCAGCTCGTCGCGTTCGCGCTGCGTCAAGCCGAAGGCCAGGCGTTGCCGGTGCAGCGGCAGGGCGTCGGCCTCGGCCAGCTTCGCGTCGACGAGCGCGACGAAGTCGGGCGACACGAGATCAGCGTCATGCTCGACGAACAGGCTGAGGTCGTAGAAGTCGCGGATGACGCGCCGGGTGAAGGCTGCCCGGATCTTCTCCGCCCGGACTTCGTCGGGGTCCATCGCCCAGCCGTACGCTCCGTCGTGGAGCCTGCCGACGCGGCCGTCGAGCAACTGGCGCAGCTGGACATAGCGCGCAGGACGGAGGACCGGCCGCATCGCCGCCTCCACGACGATCGCGCCTGGCCCGAAGCGGGCTGGGTAGTGCAGCGTCCACAGCACGTGCGAGCGCCGGTCGTGTTCCTCTCCATCGAAGCTCTCCAGCGTGAGGCCGAGCGCGGGGGCGAGGTCGACGAGGGTGCGCGCGACGCGGTTCGTCTGCGCGGCGTTCATGGCCCGGTGGCGCGTCCCACCGCTCCACGGGAGGACGAAGTCGGCGTCCTCGCTCATGCGGCGGAACCCGTAGTCGACCTTGCTCAGGCAGGTGCCGCCCTTGAGGACGAGTGCCTCGCCGAGAGCCTCGGCGAGGCCCCAGATGACCCTCGTCAGGTAGAAGTCCTTCTCGACCGGCGCCGGGTCGAAGCCCTCGCGCCCGGCGACAAGGCGCACGGCGTCGGCGAGCCGTTCCAGGTCCGGGAGGGGCGGGATCATCCTTCGGCATCCGCAACCACACGCCACACCGGGTGCGCGCGGCCGCGCGGCGAGCCGCCCTTGCGGAGCGGGACGGGGTTGGTCGGCCGCGTGCCGGCGGCGAGTTGGTGCAGCTGGGTGGCTGGGACGCCGGCAGCCTCGAGGAGAAAACCCGTCCGCTGCCGGAGGCTCTCGCGGCCCCACCGCAGCGCGTACCCGATGAGGCGGTCGACGTCGATCCGGTGCAGACTCCCTCGGAACAGCTCGACGGCCGCCCCGGGGCCCCCGACTAGCTCGGGGCGGTCCAACGCGTCCAGCAACGTCCGCTCCGGGTCGCTGACATCGACCGGTGTCCCGTCGAGCTCCACGGGTGCGATGCCGAAGTCGAAAGCACCACGCCATCGGAGGGTATGGAAGACGACCCGCGCGTTGCCGACCTCGCGCGGCCGCCACTGATCCGGCACGAAGACGTCGACCACCGCGTAGTTGACTTGTGTGGTCAGGCGACGGAGCGTCAGCGCAACCGGCCCACCGACGTAGTAGCGCCGACCGGTGAGCGCCCGCGCGATAGCCGCCGCCGCCGGCGAGGCCCACGGCCGGCCGACGGCCCGTAGCGGCTTGACCGCGTAGACGCCACGCCCGACGCGCTCGAGCGCGCCCTTCCGCGCCAGCCGTGCCAGGACCTTTCGCGCCGCGTCAGGGCCGACGCGCTCGGCGACGTCCGATGGCTCGACGCGGTCGACGCCCTCGATCTCCCACTCCGCCAAGAGAGCGAGCTCCCGCGACGAGAGCCCCGGCGCCGTGTGATTCATACGGCGATTGTCTCATGTATCTAGACAGAATGCATATGAATCATATCGACGCCCGTCGGTTGCGAGGATCCACATTCGGCACGGCCCGGTCGCGGGTGCGCTCGAGCACGCGCAGCAGCCCGCGGTAGTCGTCGACCAACTCGGCGAGGTGCGGGCCCGCGACCGCGGCCGCGCCGGGCGCCCGCGGGTCGGGGCCGGCGGCCTGCGAGCCGAGCGGGAGCACGGCGGCGGCGACCACGGCGGCCACGACCGCCGCGCCGAGCGCGCGCCGCAGGTTGGTGCCCACCACGCCGCCCCTCCCCCGGCCAGCCGCCGGCGGGTCCAGTATGACGGACGGCGGCCCGACGTGGTGTGCCGCCGGCTGCTCGTGCGCTCCACCGGCGCCCGCCACAAGGCCGGCTACACCGCCATCCTCACCAACATCCCCGCCGACGAGCTGCCCACGGCCGACCTGGAGCCGTTCTACGAGGCGCGCCAGACCATCGAGGGCTGGCTCTCCGAGGCCGACGGCGCCCTGCAGCTCAAGGGGCTCTGGTCCCGCAGCTTCTGCGGCCTCGAAGCCTTCCTGCTGCTCGCGGCGCTCGCCTCGAACCTCCTCAACTGGTGGGAACGCCGCCACCTCCTGCCCGGCTCCGGTCTGCCCCACCTCGGCCTCCGCCAGCTCGTCGCCCGCGTCGTCGCCCTCCCCGCCCGCGTCCTCCGCGCCGGCGACCACCTGCTGCTGCTCCTCCCACCACAGCACCCCTTCGCCCGCCGCCTCGCCCCCGACGCCCCCGGTTGGCAGCTCTCCTTCACCGCCCTGTCCGATGCGCATTTCTGACGCCTAGCCGGCCGATAGCGGCCGCCGCGGCGCCGGCCAGGTCAGGTCGGACCAGCAGGAGCGCCGTCCCCGCGTCGCGGAGGCACGCGTCCGGCGACGACCACAGCCGGGCGAACAGCTCGTCGTCGGCGATGTCCGGAACCTCCACCCGACCGGACGGGGCGATCGTCGGCAACCCGCGCGCGTTCGCCGCGGCCGCCAGCACGTCCCACGACGACCGGTCGAAGTCGGCGCCAGGGCGGGAGCGCACACAACGATTCGACCGGCGGCGACCGCTGCCGTCGGGGCGCCGGCGCTCTAGTAGGCGAGCGCCCGCAGCGCGTCGGCCAGCACCTCGACGCCCGCCCGGCAGTCCTCGGGCGAGCAGGCCTCGTCCGGGCAGTGGCTGCGGCCGCCGTTGCCAGTGACCGTGAAGATCATCGCCGCCGGGAAGCGGCGGCCGAGCACCTGCGCGTCGTGCCCGGCGCCGGAGACCATGTCGACCGCCTGGTAGCCGCGCCCCACGATCGCGGCGCGCACCCGGTCGACGAGCTCGGGCGCCATCGGCACCGGCGGCTGGACCCACTGCTCCTGCACCGCGCAGCCGAGGCCCCGCGCGCGGGCACACTCCTCGGCGCGCCGCCGGGCCGCCGCCATGAGCTCGCGCTGCACGGCCGCGTCCGGGTGGCGCGCGTCGACGGTGAAGCGCACCTCGCCCGGCACGACGTTCGGCGTGTTCGGCACGACCTCGATCCGGCCGACCGTCATCACCGCCGGATGGCCGACGCCGAGCGCCATCTCGCGCAGCGCCAGCGCCACCTCGGCCGCCCCGAGGAGCGCGTCGCGCCGGCCGAGCATCGGCGTCGTGCCCGAGTGGTCCGGCCGGCCCTCGAGCGCCACGAGCAGCCGGCCCGTCCCGGTGATCGCGGTGACGGCGCCGACCAGCCGCGGCGCCCCGGGCCCGGCCGCCTCGGCCATGCGCAGCAGCACGGGGCCTTGCTCGATGTGCAGCTCGAGGTACGCGGCGACCCTGTCGGTCGCCGCCTCGCTCACCCGACCCGGGTCGAGCCCGCACGCGCGCATCGCGTCGGCCAGCAGCACGCCGTCGACGTCGCGCAGCGCGAACGGCTCGCCTGGCGCGATCGCGCCGGTGATCGCGCGCGACGCCCAGAAGTTGCAGTCGAAGCGGCTGCCCTCCTCCTCGCAGCAGGCCAGCACGGCGAGCGGCCGCCGCGGCCGGCCGAGCTGCCGGTGGAGCGCGTCGACCGCGACGAGCGCGCCGACGTGGCCGAGCTGACCGTCGAACTTGCCGCCGTCCGGCACGGTGTCGAAGTGCGAGCCGGCCACGACCGGCGGCCCCGGCTCGCGGCCGGCGAGGTGGCCCCAGACGTTGCCAACCGCGTCCACGCGCACGTCGAGCCCCGCCTCGGCCATCCACGACGCGATGCGCTGCTGCGCCTGGCGCCACGCCGGCGAGTACACGCCCCGGAACGTCCCGCCGGTCGGCCCCAGCCCGCGCCCGATCGCGTGCAGCTCGTCGAGCATGGCCTGCACCCGGGTGCCGTCGATCGCGACCTGTTCCGCCATCGCCTGCTCCACGTCCGAGGCTAACCGCGCCGCCCGCGGCGTCAGCCTGGTCGAGCCAGATGATCGCCCGGCCAGGGGGCGGTGTCCATTTTCTTCCCCACCTACGGACCGGAGGACCGCCTGCGCACCTACGCCGTGCTCGGCGGGATGCCGAGGTACCTCCGCGCGTTCGATCCCGACCGGTCCATCCGAGAGAACATCGCCGACGCGATCCTCGACCCCGGTTGCCGGCTCCGGCAGGAGGCACGGATGGTCCTGCTCGAGGAGCTGCGGACCGAGACCACGTACCACGCCATCGTCGGCGCCATCGCCCGTGGCAAGACCAAGCGCGGTGAGATTGCCCAGCACCTGATGGTTCAGCCGAACGCGTTGGGGCCTTACGTCGACCGGCTGGTCGCGATGCGGCTGGTCCGCCGCGTTCTGCCGGTCACCGACGACCCAGACGCCGCCGTCCGACGCGGTCTGCACGTCCTCGACGACAACTACATCCGCTTCTGGTTCCGGTACGTCGGCCCCAACGTCTCGTACCTCGACGCCGGCCAGCAGGCGTACGTGCTGGACGAGAAGATCTTGCCGACGCTCGACCACTTCACCTCGACGCCCGTCTTCGAAGACGCCGCGCGTCAGTACCTCGTCCGCCGGCGCGCCCTCGGGACGCTGCCGGTCCAGTTCGACCGGATCGGCGGCTGGTGGCAGGGCGTGCGCGCGGATGACGCCGAGGAGATCGACGTGGTCGCGACGGAGCGGCGGCGGGTGTGCCTGGTCGGCGAGTGTAAGTGGACGAAGGATCGGGTGAAGATCGGCGACCTGAACGAGCTCCGCCGTAAGTGCGCCGTCGCCCGGTTCCCTTCCGACGTCACGTCCGTCCTGTTCTCGCGGAGTGGCTTCGACCCGAGGCTCGTCGCCGTGGCACGGGAAGAGAAGAACGTCGAGCTCGTCTCGATCGACGATATGTACGCGCCGGTGCTACGGAGCAGCCACCCAGAGGCGTGACATCGGGTTCCCTCGCCGAACGATCGGCCCGCCGACGAAGACGTCGGCGTCAACCGCGCTCCGCGGCAGCCGCGCGGCGACGCTCATGCCGCGCCGGACGCACGGCTTCCACCGCGGCGGTCACCCCGCGGTTCGCGCGGCGGAGGAATGCGCACGAGGTGCCCGGAGCGCGCTGGGCGGTGGCGGTGGTGTGGCAGCCGCGGTCGGCGGCACCGACGTTGCTGACCGCGTCGGCGGCCTGCCCGGTGTGCTACGTGGCGCTTCCGGTCAGGCCCGACGTGCGGCGCGCCGCCGAGCGGAACGCGACGTCCTGGGCGAGCCGCTGGGCGGCGAGCGCGACGTTCACCGCCAGCGCGCCGAGCAGCAGGTAGGTCTGGCCCACGCCGGCGAGCTGGGCGGCGCAGGCGACGGCGGCGGCGAGCGCGCCCATCCAGAGCTGGTCGCGGCCGCGGCCGGGCGACGTCGGCGGGTCGGTGAGCATGAAGAAGGCGAGGAAGAGCGCGGCCTGCACGAACGGCTCGCGGAACATCTCGGCGACCCGCGCCGGCTCGCCGAGCCCGACCGCCGTGAAGACCCCGAAGTAGACGCCGAGGAACGCCAGCGCCATCGGCCACTTGGCGACCCGGTCGACGACGACCGCGCCGAGCGCGATCAGCACCACGGCGAACGGCCAGGGCAGGTCGGGCAGCGCGCCCCACCAGCTCTCGCCGGCGCCCCAGACCGGCACGGCCAGCGCGAGCGCGAGCGCGGCGGGGTTGAAGACGTGGCCGCGGCCCGTGCGCAGCACGTACTTCGAGGCGCTCGCCACCGTCGCGACCGCGAGCGTGACGACCGATGGCGTCTCGACGCCGAGGACGAACCCGACGATGAGGCCGGAGAGGAGCGGGCTGGTCGAGCCGCGGAACGGGCGTCGCGCCGCCCAGCCGGGCAGCAGGTCGCCGAGGTAGGCGCCGGCCACCGCGACCGCCAGGTGCGGCAGCGCGGCGGCCGGCCCCACCGCGACGGCGCCGAGGAGGATGAGCGGCAGGAAGACGAGGAGGAGGACGCCTTTCGGGGAGCGAACGAAGCGGGCGGTCACCTTCCCTCTCCCAGCGGGAGTGGAACGACCACGGCGCGAACGCCCTGCTTGGCGAGGAAGCGAGCACCGCGCTCCGGGCCGAGGACGAACGCGGCGGTGGCGAGTCCATCGGCGGCCATCGCGGTCGGGGCGACGACGGTGACGCTGGCGAGGCCGGCGGCGGAGCGGCCGGAGCGCGGGTCGATCAGGTGGTGGGCGCCGTCGGCGGTGCGCCGCTCGTAGTCGCCCGAGGTGCAGGCGGCCTCGTCGGAGAGCGCGAGCAGGTCGACGAACCCGTCGGGGTCGCGCGGGTCCTGGACGCCGATGCGCCAGGGCTGGCCCTCGGCGTTGCGGCCGCCGGCGTAAAGGTCGCCGCCGGCCTCGACACAGTAGTCGCGGAACGGCGCGAGCTCGCGGGCGGCCAGGTCGATCGCAAGCCCCTTGGCGACCGCGCCGAGGTCGAGCACCAGCGGCCGCCGCAGCTCGACGGTGCGCCGGGCCTCGTCGAGGCAAACGTCGCGGAAGCTGGCTCGACCCGAGGCAACGCTCGCGCCGGTGCGCTCGCCGCTGACGTAGTGCCTGTCGAAACCGAGCGCCTGGAGCGTCCCCCCGACGGTCGGGTCGAAGGCGCCGTCGGTCTGCTCGGCCAGCGCCAGCGCGAAGCGCAGCGCCTCGAACAGCACGGGGCTCGCCGGCACGGGCCGCCCGGGGTTGGCGACGAGCTGGCGCAGCTCGCTGTTCGGGTCGAAGCGCGAGCAGGCGCGCTCGACGGCCGCGAACCACCGGAGCGCACGCGCCACCGCCTCGCGGACGCGCGGCGAGTCCTCGGCGACCACTTCGGCGGTGACGACCGTCGCCATCGCGACCGTGGACGAGCGGTACGCCACGGCCGTCTCAGTCGCGGTAGCCACGGCCATCCTCGCGGTAGCCACGGCCGTCCCGTTCCCGCTGGCGGGGGTACGGCTGCCCCGGGTACGGCCGGACGGGCCGGCCCGGTCCGCCGATCACGGGCGCGGGGTTGGTCTGGGCGGGCGCCGAGCTGGCGCCGGCGTTCGGGGCGTCGGGCGGCGCCGCGACCGCCGCGGCGCCGCCGGTGCTGGCCTGCGCCAGCGCCTGCGCCACGGCCTGCTGGAACGCCATCGCGCTGTAGGTAGCGCCGGTCACGCGGTCGACAACCGGCGCCTGGCGGGCGATGACCTCGCCGGGCAACGCCGCGACGCGGGAAACCGGGTATTGCGTCCACGCGTCGGTGATCTTGACGTCGACGATCCGCCCACCCTGGATGGTCACGGCGACCGTGAAGCCGCCGCGCCGGCTGTCGCCCGAGCCGGTGTAGGTGCCGTCGCGGTAGCCGCTGGTCGGCGTCGCCGTGGCGGGCGCGGTGGGCTGGCTGGCCGCGCCGCGGACCGGGGCGCTGGCGACCGGGCCGGTGGTCGGCGTCGGCACGATCACGGGGCCGGCTGCCCCGGACGGCGCGGCGGCGAGCCCGGCCGGGCTCGGCGTCGCGTTGAGGCTCGCGTCGGCGCCGCGCGTGGCGACGAAGCCGGCGAGGTAGATCGCGGCGATCGCGGAGCTGCTCAGCGCGACGAGCGCGCGCGGCGTCTTCTTAGCCACGGACCAAAGGTATCCGGCGAACCTTGGCGTTGGCTTGGAAAGCACGCAGCCCACGGCAGGTTTTGCAAACGGTTAACAATCCCGCGAAGTCGACCCGCGCAGCCGCGGCTCGACGTCGTCGGCGCCGGCCTCCGCTCTACGGCCTCGTCGACGCGGTGCGACGCGGCGGGGCCGCGCCCGCGGTACGCCGCGTCAGCGGCGCAGCTCGCGGCGCAGGCTGAGCCAGGTCAGCGCGACCACCGCCAGCGCGAGCAGGGGGCCCAGGAGCGCCCCCGCGCCCGGCTGCGCCCGCGCGACGACCGCGAGGACGGCCAGCGCGACGACCACGCCGGCCGCGATGTCCCAGGCGTCGCCGACCAGGAAGTCGTACCAGAAGAGCACGAACTGCCGGACGTACCCCATCAGTGCGCCCCCTGCGCGGCCGCGGCGGGCGCCGTGCGGCGGAGCGCGGCGATCATCGCCCAGCTCGCCAGCGCGTAGCAGCCGAGCAGGAGCACGATCCAGAGGTCGGCGCCCGGCCAATCGACGCCGACCCCCTCGGCTGCCCAGAAAGTGCCGAACGCCGAGAGCATCAAGCCCACCACGAACTTCATCGTGTTCTCCGGCACCGCGGCCAGCGGCCGGTGCAGCGCCACGCCAGCCGCCGCGACGATCAGCAGCGCCACGAGCGCCGAGCCCGCGGCGAGCGGGATGCCGCGCAGGCCGCCGACCGAGGCTGCCTGGGCCTCGGCGCTGGCGCCGAACGTGATGACGATGAAGGCGACCTCCAGCCCCTCGAGCAGCACCCCTTTGAAGCTGACCACGAACCCGGGCCAATCGATCCCGCTCCGCACGACCGCGCCGGCCTGCCGCAGCGCGGCCATCTCCTCCCGCAGGATGGCGTCCTCGTCGTGCTGGGCCTTGAGCCCGGCGTAGCGCAAGATCGCCTTGCGCAGCCACTGCAAGCCGAAGACCAGCAGGAACACGCCGATCACCAGCTGGAGCGCGCTGAGCGAGATCGTGTCGACCAGCGCGACGCCGAAGAACGCGACGACGACCGCCAGCACGACCGTCGCCGCCGCCGCCCCCAGCAGCGAGGAGCGCCAGCCGCGGGTGAGCCCGCTGGCCAAAATGATCGTCAGCGCCTCCACGAACTCGACGCCCGAGGCCAGGAAGCTCGCCGATACCAACAACAAGCCGCTCATCCGACCGTCCTCCGAACCCGCCCACTGTATCAGGCGCTACATGGTGTAGCAACCGCTACAATTCGGCGCGTGGCACGGCACGAGGGCGGCTGGCTCGTGCTGGTCTACCGGGTGCCGGTCGAGCCGTCGAACGCGCGCGTCTCCGTGTGGCGTGAGCTCAAGCGGCTAGGCGCGCTCTACCTCCAGCAGTGCGTCTGCGTCGTCCCGAACCGGCCGGAGCTGGCGGCCGGCCTCGCGCGGGCGCGCGACAAGATCGCGCGGTTCGGCGGGTCGAGCAACCTCTTCGTCGTCCCGCGTGTGGATCCTGACGAAGAGGCGGCGCTGATCCAGCAGTTCCGCGACCTCTCGGCCAAGCAGTACGCCGAGATCGTCGAGGAGTGCGAGACGAAGTTCGTCAAGGAAGTCGAGTTCGAGACCTGCCGCGAGAACTTCACGTTCGCCGAGGCGGAGGAGATCGAGCAGGACCTCGACAAGGTCCGCCGCTGGTTCCAGCGCGTGCAGGAGCGCGATTGGTTCGGGGCCGAGGGGAGCGACGAGGTCCGCCGTCTAATCGCGCGGTGCGAGGAGCTGCTGGAGGGCTTCTACGCCGAGGTGCACGCACGGGCGGCGGGCCACGCCGGTGGCCCGGACGCGAGCGAAGTCGAGCACGGCCCGCGCTGATACCCTCCTTCATTCAACCCACGCCCCCCAGTTAGGAGCTGCTCTTGGGCGACCTGATCAAGGCGGTCATCATGGGCATCGTCGAGGGGTTCACGGAGTTCCTGCCGGTCTCCTCGACGGGGCACCTGCTGATCGCCGGCGACCTGCTGCGGTTCGGCGGCAGCGAAGGCGGCACCTTCGAGATCTTCATCCAGTTCGGCGCCGTGGTGGCGCTGCTCGTCTACTACGTCCCCGAGCTGCTCGCGCAGGCCGGGTGCGTGGTGAGCGGGCGCGGCGATGCGCGGCGCTTCTGGCTCCACGTCTTCGTGGCCTTCCTACCCGCCGCCGTGGTCGGGCTGCTGCTGCGTAACTTCATCAAGAGCGTCCTCTTCGCCTCGCCCGGCACCATCGCCGTCTCGCTGATCGCCGGCGGGATCGTCTTCGTCGTCGTCGAGCGGCTGCCGCTGCGGCCGACCACGCACGACCCGGAGAAGGTCACGCTCGGGCAGGCGGTGGCGATCGGCATCGCCCAGGTCCTCTCGCTCGTGCCGGGGGTGTCGCGCTCGGGCGCCACGATCGTGGGGGCGATGCTCAGCGGCGTGGACCGCTCGGCCGCGACGCGCTTCTCGTTCTACCTCGCGATCCCGACGCTCGGCGCGGCGACGCTCTTCGAGCTGGCGACCAGCCTCAAGAACCTCAACGGGGGCGACGCGCTGCTGCTCCTGGTCGGTACCGCCGCCGCGGCGGTCGTCGCGTTCCTCAGCATCGGCTGGCTGCTGCGCTACGTGCAGCGCAACTCGTTCGTGCCGTTCGGCGTCTACCGGATCGCGGCGGGGCTGGTCATCCTCGTCTTGATCCAGCTCGGGGTCGCCTGACCGCGCCCCGTCGTTCCGAGCGCGGCGAGGAACCTCGGCCCTGGCGGCGTAGCGGCGCGCCGATGGTTTGGCATGGCGGGCCGGATCCCTCGTCGCCTCGCTCCTCGGATCGACGGCTCCTCGTGAGTCGGCGCCGACCGGCGCGGCTAGACTCGCCGGTGTGGCCCACGACAGCCTCGCCGCCCTGCGGATCCCGTTCGTACGCGCCTTCGCGCTCGGCGAGGCGACCGCCTACCTCGGCGCGCAGATGGTCTCGGTCGCGGTGGGGTGGGACCTCTACGAGCGCACGCGCGACCCGTTCGCGCTCGGCCTGGTCGGGCTGGCCGAGCTGGCCCCGGCGGTCGGGCTGCTGTTCGTGGCTGGCCACGTCGCCGACCGGCTGCCGCGCCGGAACGTCGGGATGGCCGGCCACGCGCTGCTGGCGGTGGCGGTTGGCGGGTTGGCGGTCATCGCGGCGGCCGGCGCCTCGGTGGCGCTCGTCTACCCCGTGCTCGCGCTGGTCGGGGCGGTGCGCGCGTTCGCCCAACCGGCCACGACGACGCTGCTGGCGCAGCTCCTCCCGCCGCCCGAGTACCAGAACGCGGCCGCCTGGCTCGTGCTGGTCGGCGAGCTGGCCGCCATCGCCGGACCAGCCGTCGGCGGGCTCCTGATCGCCCTCACCGGCGGCGCCACCGCCGCGTACGCGGTCGGCGCGGCCGCCAACCTCGCGTTCGTGGCAGCGCTGGCGACGCTGCCGGCCGTGCCGCCCGCGCCCGCCGAGGAGCGGCCGTCGGCGGGCGACGTGTTCGCCGGTGTCCGGTTCATCTGGCGCACGCCGGCGTTCTTCGGCGCCATCGCGCTCGATCTGTTCGCGGTCCTCTTCGGCGGAGCGGTCGCGCTGATGCCGGTCTACGCTAGGGACATCCTGGCGGTTGGCCCGACCGGGCTCGGCCTCCTGCGCGCCGCGCCGTCGGTGGGGGCTGGCGCGGCCGCGCTGCTCGTCGCGCGGCTGCCGCCGTGGCGGCGCCCCGGCCGGGTGCTGCTGGCGGTCGTGGCCGGCTTCGGGCTGGCGACGGTCGGCTTCGGCCTCTCGCGCGACCTCTACCTGTCGCTGGCCTGCCTGTGCCTCGTCGGGGCGTTCGACTCGGTGAGCATGGTGATCCGGGCGACCATCGAGCAGGCGCTGACGCCCGACCGGCTGCGCGGGCGTGTCGCCGCCGTGAACTTCCTCTTCGTCGGCATGTCGAACGAGCTCGGTGCGTTCGAGAGCGGGATGGCGGCGGCCCTCTTCGGGCCCGTCGCGGCGGTGGTCGGCGGCGGGGTCGGGACGCTGCTGATCGTCGCGGCGTTCCCGTTCGTGTTCCCGGCGCTGGTCCGCTACGCGCCGGGGTCGGTGAAGTAGCTCCTGACGATCTGCCGCTTCTCGAGCGGGACGCTGTTCGACTCCGGCGGCACGTCGATCGGACTCGTGATCGCCGAGCCGCTGCCGGCCGCGCCGGCCTGAGCGACGGTGCCGTCGTTGCTGGCGACGAGCGGGACGTCGGCGCCCTGGTTGAGGTGCGAGGCGCCGTCGGCGCTCGGCCGCCCGGTCAGCTGGACGATCTTCGCCTGCGCGCCGTTCGCGGCTGGACCAGCCGGGCCGCCACGCCCGTCCTGGCCCGGGCCCGCGCCCGCGCCCGCCGACGCGGCCGCGTCAGCGCCCGCTTCGGCCTGGCCTTGCCCATCCTGCCCACCGGGCATCGCCTGATCGGCGGTTGCGCTCGCGTCCGCACTGGCCGACCCGGCCGCGCCGTCGGGCTGCGCGCCGTCCGGCTGGCCAGCGCCGGGCTGGCCCAGCGCGCTCGGATCGCCGGCTTGAGGGACCCGCGACTCGTCGAACGGCTTGCTCTGGTCGCCGAGCGCGTTGGCGCGGTCGCCGGCCTGGCCGACCGCCTTGGCCAGGTCGTTCAGCGCCTGGGCCTGAGCCTGGGGATCGTTGGAGGCGAGCTGCTGGCCAGCCGCCGCCATCTGGTTGGCGAGCTGGCCGTCGTTCGGCGCGACGTTCGGCGCCTCGGCGGATAGCCGCTGGGCCAGGTCCTGGCGGGCCCGTGCCGAGAGCAGCTGCGTCTGCCTGGCGAGGTCGGCGAGCTGGCTGGCCGCCCTCTGGTAGTCGCCCTTGCGGATGCTGTCGGCGGCATCGCTGGAGACCGAGCTATCGCTGAGCGCGCCGGCCAGCCCCGCGAGCGCGTCGCGCTCGCGGCTCAGCGCGTCGGCCCGGCGCGCGAGCGCGTCCTGGATCTGCGCGCCCTGCTGCGCCGCCTGGTCGGCCGAGAGCGGCTGCGCCGGGCCGTCCGGCTGGTTCGAAAGCCCCTGGTCGGCGAGCCGCGGGTCGAGCGCGGCGAGCGCGGCGTCGGTGGTGGGGTCCGCCGGCACGGGCGTGCTGGCGTCGTCGACCAGGGCGTCGGCGGCTGGGTCGGCGATCGCGTCGGACGCGGCGCTGCCCGGCCAGACCAGGTGCAGCGTCGCGAGGTAGGAGAAGAGCACGGCGGCCGCGAGCGCGCCGGCAAGCAGCCGCAGGTCGCGCCAGGGGACGACCGCCCGCACCACCTGGGCCGACTCGGCACGGCGCAGGAGCTGGGTTGCCTGGAGCGTCAGCCGTCGGACGAGCCGGCCATCCGCCGAGGCGAGCGTCGCCTCGACGGCCGTGCCGATGACCTGGGGCAGATCGAGGTGCCGGTCGGCGACGCGCGCCGCCTCGGCGAAGGTCACGCGCTGGCGCGCCGCCAGCAGGAGCGCGACGGCGATGGCGCCGTAGGCGGCCAGCTCGGGCCCGATCCCAGGGATCGGCAGCGCGGCGAAGCGGGCGGCCGCGCTGGCCGCCCAGAACAGCGCCGCCAGGAGCGCGCCGCGGACGAGCACAAGCGCAGCGCGCTGCCGCCAGATACGGCGGCGGACCGGGTCGAGGTGGGCGTAGATCTCCGCCTCGATCGCGTCGGCGTCGAGGCTGCCGAAGTTGAGCGGGCGGTCGCTGCTGCCGGCGAGCCGCGGGAGCTCACTGCCGACGGTGAACGGCAGCGTGGCTCTGCCGAGGAGGGCGCGGGGGAGGGCGGGGGCGGAGCGGCGCCGGACGGTCCTCACTTATGGAGAGTACCGCGACGCCGCGGAAAATTGCTGTTTAGTAGCCCCGGTTGCTCCGCACGGTCTCGAAGCAGTCGGAGCAGTAGACCGGCTTGTCGCCGCGCGGCTGGAAGGGGACCTGCGTCTCCTTGCCGCACGCGGAGCAGACCGCCGGGTACATCTGCCGGCGCGGGCGCTCGCCCCGTTCGTAGCCGCGGGGCCCGCCGAGGCCGCTGCTGAACCCCTCGCTGCTAGAGCTGTACGCGTAGCCGCCACCGCTGTCGCCGCCGCCACCGCCGCGCGCCGCCTTGGCCGCCCGGCGGCACTCCGGACAGCGGCTCGGGTCGTTCATGAGGCCGCGGCTCTGGTAGAACTCCTGCTCGCCGGCCGTAAAGGTGAACTGCCGGCCGCAGTCGCGGCAAGTCAGGGTTCGGTCCTGGAACACGGGTCAGCTCCTGGCGCGTATCCGTCGATGATACCGGTCCGGCCGGCGCCGTGCCTGGGCGCCGGCCGTGGCCGCTTGGGCAGCAGCCAGGGGGCCGGCCGCGTTGCCCGCCGCCTGTGGCACGGTGCTTGCCAAACAGATGCGACCGAACTCCACCCGTCGCAGGACCCAGCATGGCGTCGAACCCCCGAGCCGCCCGCGAACGCATCGAGCGGGCGAGAGCCGAGCTGCCCAGCCCGACGACGCAAGCGGAGCTCGCCCGCATCGCGCGCGTGCTCTGCGACCCGGTGCGCTGCCGGATCATCCGGGCGCTGCGCGCCGGCCCGCTGTCGGTCGAGGACCTCGCCGAGGTGGTGGGCCGCACCACGCCCGGCACCTCGCAGCACCTGCGGGTCCTGCGCGAGCTCGGCGTCGTGGAGTGCGAGCCGGCCGGGCGGGAACGCCACTACCGACTGCGGCCGAGCCGACTAACCGAGCAGCTCGAGCAGGCGGTCGACATGCTGACGTCGTTGGCCGCCTAGCGTACGCGGCGACGCGCGGCTGGCGGGATCGGTGGGCCGGTTGTACATTCTTGCATCGACACGCAAAAGTCCGGGCGTCGGCTCGCCGTCTTGGTGGTCGAGGACGACGCCTCCCTGCGGAACATGCTCGCCGAGCTCCTCCGCGACGGCGGGCTGGAGGTCCGAACCGCCATCCACGGCGAGGCCGCCCTGACCGTGCTCGAGGAGTGGCGGCCCGACCTGATCCTGCTGGACATGCGGATGCCGGTGATGGACGGCAAGAGCTTCCGCGGCCGGCAGATGGCGAACCCGGCCTGGCGCGACATCCCCGTCGTGGTGATGTCGGCGACCGAGCGGTTCCTCGGCGAGGAGGAGACGATCGGGGCGAAGGCGGTGCTGGCCAAGCCGTTCGACTTCGATCAGCTCTTCGCGCTGGTCGAGACCTGGATCGATCGCCCGCGCGGCTAGCCCCATCAGGATTCCCCCAGGGTAGCTGCCGCGTGTAGGACCTTTGGGTGGTTGTGCTGACCATACCTGGGACCTTTGGGTAGTGGTGTTGGTCACACCTGGGTCCCAAGATGGGTGGCAGCACCCTACCTAGCCGGCTCGGCCGTTTGCCATCTTTCTGGTCGGTGAAACACCTAGGTGATACGCAACTGAAACTGGTCGGCGCCGATCAGCCGGGTATCACTTGCAACGTCAGCCGAATCGCCCTCGAACGGCGCACACAACCCCCAGCGGCTGCGACGGAGGCCCCCTAATGGCAAGCGCGACGACCACGGCGATCCGACCGGCGCGATGGCTCTGCATCTTCGGCATCGTCGTCGTCCTGCTGGCCAACCTTGTGCCAGCGGCCGGGGCGGCGGCGAAGGAGGCCGAGGAGGACGCGGCGAAGCTGGAGCCGGCGCTGGCGCGGGCGGTGGCGGCGCAGCCGGACGGGCGGTTCAACGTCATCGTCACGCGGGTCCCGGCCGCCGACCGCGCCAAGCGGGCCGCGCATCGGGGCGAGGTCGAGGAGCAGGTCCGCCGGGAGGGGGGGCGTGTCCACGGCACCCTCAACCTGGTCGGCGGCCACCTGGCGACCCTGCCGGGCAGGGCGGTGCTGCGCCTGGCGCGCAACCCGCACGTCCAGGGCATCTCCCTCAACCACAAGGTCAAGCTCACCTCGGCGGTGGCGACGCTGGCCAGCCAGATCGCCGCCACCGACGTGCTGGCGGCCAACGCGCCCGCGGTCTGGGGCGCGTACGGCAACCAGGGGCAAGGGGTGACGGTGGCGGTCCTCGACTCGGGCATTAACCCCAACCCCGACCTGCCGGCCGCGGTGTTCGGGGTCGACACGGTCAGCGGCACCGTCACCCTGGCCGACAAGGGGGGCCACGGCACCCACGTGGCCGGCATCGTCGCCGGGACCGGCCAGCAGTCGGGCGGGGCCTACGAAGGGGTCGCGCCGGCCGCCCGTGTCCTGATGGTCAAGGTGACCGACGACCAGGGCTCGGCGTCGTACGCGACGATGATCCGCGGGCTGGAGTGGGTGGTCGCCAACGCGCGCACCTACAACATCAAGGTCGCCAACATGTCGCTGGGCGCCACGCCGGTCAGCGGCTACGCGGCCGACCCGCTGGACGCGGCGGTGGAGATGGCGTGGTTCCGGGGGGTGACGGTGGTCGCCTCGGCCGGCAACGCCGGGCCCGGCCCGTCGACGGTCACGGTGCCCGGCAACGACCCCTACGTCCTGACCGTGGGCGCCTTCGACGACAACCAGACGGCCGCGGCGGCCGACGACGCGATCCCCGACTGGACCAGCCGGGGCCCGACCCCCTTCGACGGGCTGGCCAAGCCCGACGTCGTGGCCTCCGGGCGGCGGGTCGTCTCGCTGCGGGTGGCCGGCTCCTACCTGGACCGGCTGCTGCCCGACCGGGTGACGGCCACCAACTACTTCCGGCTCTCGGGCACCTCGATGGCGGCCCCGGTCGTCGCCGGCGTCGCCGCCCTCGTGCTGGCCCAGAACCCCTCGCTCACCCCCAACCAGGTCAAGTACGCCATCAAGGCCACGGCCCACCCGATGCCCAACATCCCCGCCACCGCGCAGGGGGCCGGGCAGGTGGACGCGCTGGCGGCGGTGCAGTTGGCGGCGCGGGGGGTCAGCGCCGCCCGGGCCAACGCCGGGCAGACCCCCAACCGGAAGACCGCCAGCGCGATCTGGACCGTCGCCAAGTCGCTCCCCCCCATCTGGCGCGTCAAGGGGTGGTACGCCGGGCGCTCCTGGGTCGACGGGTCCTGGGACCAGTCCGGCTTCAAGCGCCAGGACGGGTCCTGGGACGACGGCGCCTGGGACGCGACGGCCTGGGCCAACCTCGACTGGGAGGACATGGCCTGGCAGGACGGGTCCTGGGACGACGGGTCCTGGGACGACGGCTCCTGGGACGCCTCCGAGTGGGACACCGCCGACACGCAACCCAACGTCATCCCCTAGCCGCCAGCCGAACGGCGTAGCGCAGCGATCGCGGCAAGAGCGCGAGAAAGGAGGAGCCCGATGGTCGGCAAGAGCCAGATGCCGATGACCCGTCCGTCGGCTCCTCCGGGGCGCGGCGCGCGGACGCGCTGGCCGCTGCGGCTGTTCGTGGCGGCGGTCGTCGCGGCCGGCGGCGTCGCTCTGTACGCATCGCTCCCCGCCCTCCCCTGGGGGAGGGCCGGCGACGTGGCGTTCCTGTTCGTGTTGTGCGCGCTGGCGCAGCGGATGCCGGTGCCGCTGGTGCGCAACAGCTCGATGTCGGTGGCCTTCGCGGTGGGGTTCGCGGCGCTGGTGTCGTTGGGGCCGGCCGCGGCGGTGTGGGTGCAGCTGGGCGCGGGCGCGATGATGGCGGTCGTGCCGCACCGCAAGCCGCCGATCAAGGTGCTCTACAACCTGGGGGCGGTGCCGCTCCAGCAGGCCGGGACGGGGCTGGTCTACGGCGCGCTGGGCGGGGCGGTCGGCGCAGGGCGGGTCGAGTGGGCCCTGCTGCCCCCCGCCCTGGCCGCCATCGCCGTCTTCGTCGTCGCCAACACGCTGATGCTCTCGGCGGTCATCGCGCTGGAGACCGGCGCGGGGGTGGGGAACGTCTTCGGCGCCAACTACCGGTGGCTGCTGCCCAACTACGTCGGCGTCGGGCTGATCGGACTGGGGATGGGGGTGGCGGTGCAGGGGGTGGGCCTGCCCGGGGTCGCGATCTTCTTGATCCCGCTGGCGATGGCCTGGTACTCCTACAAGCTCTACATGGCCAAGACCGAGGAGGTCCGGCGGCGCAACGAGGAGCTGCGGCTGACCAACGCCCAGCTGGACGTGGCCAACAGCCGGCTGAACCAGCGGATCACCGAGCTGGCGACGCTGAACAGGATCGGGCTCTCGTTGAACAACTCCCTCGACCTCGGCGGCGTGCTGGGGGACGTGCTCGGCGCGACGCTGCAGGTCGTGCCGGGGACCGGCGCGCTGGTCGCGCTGGTCGACGGCGCCACCGGCCAGCTGGCGATCGCGAGCTCGGTCGGTCTGTCGACCAAGGCGGCGATGGCGCTGCAGGACGACGGTGGTCCGCTCAGCCGGACGCTGAGCCGGCCGGAAGGCCTCTCGCTTCTGGACACCGAGGCGGTCGGCTCGAAGCAGCTCGCCGAGGCTGGTATCGCCGCGCTGCACTGCCTGCCGCTGCGGCTGAAGGGGGAGGTGAGCGGGGTCTTCGCGGTGGTGTTCGGCGCGGCGCAGGAGCTGGGGGCCGACCAGCGGGTGCTGCTGGCCACGCTGGCCGAGCAGGCCGCGACGGCTGTGCACAACGCGCGCCTCTACCAGGAGATCGAGCAGGGGTACCTCTCGACGATCCAGGCGATGGTGTCGGTGGTGGACGCGCGCGAGCGGTACGCGCAGGGTCATTCCGAACGGGTGCGCGCCCTGTGCGCGGCGGCGGCCGCCGAGCTGAGCCTGGACGAGGGGACGACGGCGACGTTGGAGCTGGCCGCGATGTTCCACGACATCGGTCACGTCGGCGTCCCCGAGACCGTGCTCAACAAGCCGGGCGAGCTCAGCGCCGAGGAGTGGGCGACGGTGCGCAAGCACCCGCTTCTGGGCGCCGCGATGCTCAAGCAGGTGCCGCGGATGGAGGGTGTGGCGCGCGTCATCCTGCAGCACCACGAGCGGTACGACGGGCTGGGGTACCCCGAGGGGTTGCTGGGGAACGAGATCCACACGGCGGCGCAGGTGCTGGCGGTAGCCGACGCGTACGAGGCGATGACGAGCCCGCGGCCGCACCGGCCGGCGCTGGGCCGGGCCCAGGCGGTGGCCGAGCTGCGCCGCAACGCGGGCACGCAGTTCGCGCCCCGCGTGGTCGAGGCCTTCGTGCGGGCCACCGGCCAGCCGGTGGCGGCGCGGACGCACACGGCCCCCTCGCTCCTGCGCCGCCTCCAGGCGGAGGCCGTCTAAGAGTCGAGCCGCGGCGTGTCTCGTCGAGACACGCCGCGCCCGGCCAGGGTGCTTCCTTACGCCTCCGACTGGACCAGCCGGTGGTGGACGAGGTCGACGAGCTCGTCGACGTGGAACGGCTTGGGCAGGAAGTCGTCGCAGCCTGCCTCGATCGCTCTCACCTTGACCTGCTCGACCGGGCTCAGCGCCGTGATCGCGATGATACAGGTGTTCCTGGTGGCCGGATTCGCTTTCACCTGGCGGGCGACCTCGAACCCGTCGATCGTCGGCAGGTTCAGGTCTAGGATGACGATGGTCGGCGTGAGCCGTTTGATCCACTTCAGCGCCTCGGCACCATCCGGTGCGACGACGGCGTAGGCGCCGAGCTCGGTGCCGAGCGCCCGCGCGAGCATCTCGCGGACCGCGCCGTCGTCCTCGACGATCAACACGGACTTATCCCGCCACATCGCTGTGCTGCCGACCATTCATGGTACAGCCCCACGCGCTGCGCGCTTGACGCCGTCGCGCCCGCCGAGTATCACGCAGGTGGGGAGAGGACTGGGGGACCGCCACATCGAACGACCAGCCGCACCGGACGCGCTGCGACGGATGCGTGCGCTTGTCGACGGCCTGCGTGCGCTCGACGCCTCGGCGCGCCGGGGCCTCGACGCCGTGCTCGACGAGATCGTGAACCAGGCACGCCGGCTGCTGGACGCCGAGCACGCTGGCGTCCAGCTCCGCGTGCCCGGCACCGACGACTTCGTGCGTCGGCGCCGAAGCCCAATGGCCGAGCCGCAGGACACCGTGCTGCGCGTCGGCCTGCGCTTCCGGCCCGACGCGCTGGCGCAGGAAGCGTTCAGGACGGGTCAGGCGCTCTTCGCAGTCGACTTCCGCGACGACGAGCGGATCGACGCGGCCGTCCGGGCGGCGCTGCCCACCGTCGCGTCGAGCATGGTCGCGCCGATGCTGGTCGACGAGGAGCCGGTCGGGTTCCTGTTCGCCCACTGGTCGAAGCGCCACGAGCCGCAACCGGGCGACGCCGAAATCGCGCGCCTCCTGGCGCAGCACGCCGCGCTCGTCGTCGGCCTTGCCCAGGCGCTCGGCGACGCGCGCCAGGCCCAGGCGGCGGCCGAGACGGCCCGCGCGCGGGCGGCGTTCCTGGCGGCCGCGAGCAGCGCGCTCGCCTCGTCGCTCGACTACGAGGTGACGCTTCGGAAGGTCGCGCGGCTGGCCGTCCCCCAGCTCGCCGATTGGTGCGCGGTCGACGTCGTGCAGGACGACGGCCGCATCGAGCGCGTCGCGACGGCCCACGTCGACCCGAGCAAGGACGAGCTGCTCAAGGAGATGACGAGACGGTACCCTGTCGCGCTCGACCAACCGCGCCCCGCCGCGATAGTGCTGCGCACCGGCCGCCCTTACTTCGAGCCGGAGGTCACCGAGAACGAGCTAGCCACGTCCGCCCGCGACGAGGAGCACCTGCGGATGCTCCTCGCGCTGCGGGCGCGGTCGGCGATCACGATGCCGCTCGTCGCGCGCGGGCGGCCGATCGGCGTGCTCAGCCTCAGGGTCGGCGACCCGGCTCGCGCCTACACGGAGGCGGACCTGGCGTGGGCCGAGGACCTGGCCGAGCGGTGCGCGCTGGCGATCGACAACGCCCGGCTCTACCGCGAGGCGCAGACGGCGGTGCGCGCCCGCGACGAGTTCCTGAGCGTGGCCGCCCACGAGCTGCGCACGCCGATCGCGGCGCTGCGCGGCTTCGCCCAGCTCGCCGTCCGCCAGCTCGACCGCGAGGCCGTCGACCGCGACCGGCTGCGCGTCGTCGCCCACCAGGTCGACGAGCAGTCGCGCCGGCTGACGACGCTGTCGGAGCGGCTGCTCGACGTGGCCCGGATCGAGGCTGGTCGGCTGGTGCTCGAGCCGCGCGAGACGGACCTCGCTGGCATCCTGCGGGCATTGGTCGAGCGGCTGCGCGGGATCTACGAGGCGCACGAGCTGGTGCTGACCACCCCGGAGACGCTGACGGCGGTCGTCGACCCGCTCCGGTTGGAGCAGGTGATCGGCAACCTGGTCGACAACGCCGCGAAGTTCTCGCCGCCGGGCGCGCCGATCGAGATCGAGCTCGGCGCCGACGGCGGGCGGGCGCGCATCGCGGTGCGCGACCACGGCCTGGGCATCCCCGCCGAACAGCGCGACCGCGTGTTCGGCCGCTTCGTCCAGGTACACGGCGAGCGCCACTACGCCGGGCTCGGGGTGGGGCTCTTCGTCAGTCAACAGATCGTCGAGCTGCACGGGGGCCGGATCGAGGTCGAGGCGCCGCAGGATGGGGGGACGCGGATGGTCGTTTGGGTGCCGTTGGGTGGGGCGGGCGCGAGGTCGGCCGGCCGTGGTTGACGGCGCGCCGCTGATCCTGGTCGTCGAGGACGACGAGGCGGTCCGCGACCTGATGGTGCTCGCGCTGGGCGACGCCGGCTACCGGGTAGTGACCGCGACCGATGGCCGGGACGCGCTCGACCTGCTGAAGCAGGAGCGGCCCCGGCTGATCATGCTCGACTTGCGCATGCCGCGGCTGAACGGCTGGGAGTTCGCGGCCGCCTACCACGCCTCGCCGCCGCCGCACGCGCCGATCGTGGTGATGACCGCCGGCCGCGACGTCGAGGCCAGGGCGGCCGACGTGGGCGCGGTTGGCTACCTCGGCAAGCCGTTCGACCTCGACGAGCTGCTCGCGGTCGTGACCACGCACGCCGGCGAGGGAGAGGCCCCGTAGTCGCGTCGGGCATGCTCCCGAAAGGGGAACATGCCCTGCCGCGGGTTCGCTAACGCATCACCGCTTCACCCAGGACGTCGCGGTAGGTGCCGGCCTCGACGTCGAAGAACTGCCGGTGCTGCTGGCGCAGGTCGACGCCGAGCACGTGGATCGAGAGCGACGGGCCGCCCACTGCTTCGATGCGGTGGATGTCGTCGGGAGGGAGCAGGAAGTAGATCGAGCCGGGGCCGAGCACCTCCTCGGCGGTCTGCACGAGCGTCGCCCTCCCGGGGGTCGAGCCGTCGTCGGTGCGGAGGTATCGGGTCGTCTTCTGCTGCCCGCTGTAGATGCCGATCACGCCCCAAGTGTTGTGGTTGTGGACGACGGTCGGATTGCCTTCCTCGAAGACCGGACCGCCGACGGTCACCCGGCCGTCGGCCGAGCGGTGGTACTCGTAGCGGACGCGCCCCTCCGGCGTGGTCCTCTTGTAGCGGTCGTCGAGCAGGTCGGTGCGCTCCATCAGCCGCGCGAGCAGCGGCCTGACCCGCTCCACGGCCGCTCGCCGGTCGGCGTTCTCGGCCATGATCCGCTCGACGTCGCGGCCGAACTGCTCCACGCTGTACTCAGGCATGCGTTTCCTCCTTGCTGACGTCGACCGGCAGGCCGTCGAATAGGCCGGTCGCGCCGCGCGGGCGCCACAGCGGGACGCCGGCCTCGCTCAGCCCGTCCGGCGCGTCGGTCACCTCGACCAGCCGGTGCTCCTCGGCCGAGTCGAGCGCGTGCATGATCAGCAGCAGGTTGTGGAAGCTCTGCGCGATCGTGCCGACGATTGGTTCGCCGTGGACGAGCGCGTCGTGGAAGTTGAGCCACTCGCCGTAGTAGCCGCCGTCGGCCCCCTCGACCGTCCACGCCTCGGTCGAGCCGTCGGGCCGGTAGACGCGCACGTGGCGGGGACCGCGCATCCGGCCGCCAACCGCCATCACGCCCTCGTGGCCGTAGATGCGCATCTCGTTCGGCTCGTCTGGCGAGGGGATCGCCAGGTGGGCGGCGACGAAGCTGCCGACCGCGTGGCTGACGAAATGGAGGTTCAGGACGAGGTCGCTCGGACCGCCGTGGGTTGGGTTGGCGTACTGCACGTACGCCTGGAGGTCCTCGACGTCGCCGCAGAGCAGCCGGATCTGGGCGACGTGGTGGACGCCGGCGTCGAGTTGGGGGCCGCCGCGGTAGAGCGGTGACCAGCGCCAGGGGGTCGAGGAGAACTGCCCCTCGCGCGGGACCAGGTGGAACACGTTGCGCCAGGCCACCAGGTGCGGCCGGCCGATCGCGCCGTCGTCGAGCAGCGAGCGGGCGAGCCGCAGGTCGTCGCGGTAGAAGAAGTTCTCGCCGACGAGCACCTTGCGGCCGGGGAACTGGTCGCGCAGCGCCAGGAACTCGCGCGCCTGCTCGAGGTTGGTGCCGGTCGGCTTCTCGCTGAGCACGTGCTTGCCGGCCTCGAGAGCGGCGCGCACGACCGGGTAGAGCAGCGGGATCGGCACGGCCACGAGCACCGCCTCGACGTCGTCGCGCCGCAGCAGCGCGTGGTAGTCGGCGTGGTAGGCGCTCATCTCGAGGCCAGCGTTCTTCGCGAACCGCTCGGCGGGCTCGCGCGTGTCGTTGGCGAACGCGACGACCTGGAAGCGGTCCTTGAGCCTGCTCAGCGCCGGCCAGTGCAGCTGCTCGACCGCGAGGCCGGTGCCGACGACGCCGAGCCTGATCTGGCGCTCAGCCACGGTGCGACGCTACGTCGGAGGGAGGCCCCGCCGGTTGGCCAGCACCCTCGGCGTGATGTCGAACATCGTCTCGTGCCCCGCGAACAGCCGCTCGAGCTCGTCGACCATGAAGGCGAAGAACCGCGGGCGGCACGCCGCGGTCACGCCGGCGATGTGCGGGCTCAGGAACACGTTCGGCAGCTTGCGGATCTCGCTGTCGCCCGGGATCGGCTCGGGGTCGAAGACGTCCAGGGAGAACCGTGCGTCGCCGCGCCTGGCGCGCGCGATCAGGGCGTCGGGGTCGACGATCGCGCCGCGCGAGACGTTCACGAACACGGCGTCGGACCGCAGCAGGTCGAGCTCGCGCGCGCCGATCATCCGGTGCGTGCGCGGCGTGATCGGCGCGCAGCAGACGACGACCTCGCAGCCCATCACGTGGTCGAGCGACGTGAGCTGCACGTGCTCGGCCAGCGCGAGCTCCTTCGGCGCGTACGGGTCGTGCACCAGGATGGTGCAGTTGAACGGCGCGAGCAGCTCGATCAGCCGGCGACCGATGTGGCCCAGGCCGATGATGCCGACGCGCCGGCCGGTGAGCTCGCCGAGCCGGAAGCCGAAGTCGTCCTGCCCGCGCCGGTACACCTCGCCGGCGATCAGCCGCCGGTAGTGCTCGGCCGCGTTGCGCAGCCCGATCAGCACCAGCCCGAGCGCCCACTCCGCGACCGGCAGCGACGAGCCGTGCGTCGTGTCGGTGACCCGGATCCCGCGCTCGGCCGCCGCCGCGACGTCGATCCGGTTGGCGAACCGGTCGCCCTCCAGCTCCCCGATCAGCCTCAGCTTCGGCGCCCGCTCCAGGATCGCGGCGTCCACGTACGGCGCGCCGTGGCAGACCACCAGCGCGTCGAAGTCCCCGATCTTGTCCCTCAGCCGCTGCGCATCGGCGGGGTCGGACGAGGCGTTGCCCCACTCCCACCCGGTTCGCCCCTGGATCGGCTGCCCCTCCGAGGGGAGCCACTCCCAGTAGGCGATCTTCTCCAGCCGCGCGAGCCCCTCGGGGGTCGCGTACTCGTCGCGGACCGTGGAGTTGAAGCAGAGCAGAACGCGCGGTTTGGCTTCCAGCTGGACCCTCCCTGCATGCGGTGTGCCCGTCGGCCGTTACACTCTACGCTGCCATCGACGTCCGCGGAGCGAAGGCTACCCACCTGGTCCGGGTAGATGGCGCGATTGGATCCCGCGGGACGGCGCGAGCGGTGCGGCGCGTGATCTGTCGGCAGGCAGCACGAGAGCCTACCCCGTGGCGCTGGAACGCAGCGCGGGGATGACCTTCTCCGCGAACAGGCGCATCCCCGCGTCGGATGGGAAGTCGACGAACCAGCCCATGAAGTGGGATACGCCCATCGCGGCGTAGCGGCGGACCTTCTCGGCGACCTGCTCCGGCGTGCCGGCGAGCCAGTCGGGCAGCGCGTCGGCGAGTGGGCGGGAGGCGTCCTCCAACGCGGCCAGGACGTCGGCGCGGGGCTTGCGGCCTGGGGCGCCGGGAAGGGCGGCGATGCGGCGGACGGTGTCGCGCAGGTCGGCCTCCGTGGGCGCGACCAGCACCTGCGTCTCCAGGGAGAGCTCCAGGGAGGCGAAATCGCGGTTCGCCCTCGCGAAGGCCGCCTTGATCGTCTCGATCTTCTCGGCCAGCCGCTCGGGGCTGGCCGGGACGGAGTTCCAGCCGTCGGCGTAGCTGGCGACGGCGTCGGCCCACCGGTCGGAGCGCGCCTCGCCGAGCCAGATCGGCGGACGGCCGCCGGGCTGGACAGGCGCCGGGCGGCAGATGGCGCGGTCGGTGCGGAAGAAGCGGCCGCGGAAGTCGAGCGGTTCGTGGGCGGTCCACAGCTCGTACATGAGCCGCAGCCCTTCCTCCATCCGCTCGATCCGCTCGACCTCGGGCGGCCAGTCGAGGCCGTAGGCGCGCACCTCGGTTTCGCCCCACCCGCAGTCGTAGAAGAGGATCAGCCGGCCGCCGGAGAGCGCGTCGAGCGTGCCGACCATCTTGGCCAGGATCGCCGGGTGGCGGAACGGCTGAGCCAGGTGGATGGTGCCGAGCCGGACGCGGCTCGTCCTGCCGGCGATGACCGAGAGCGTCGTCCAGCCCTCGAGGATCGCGCCGTCGTGGCCGTGCATCAGGTGGTCGGCCATCCAGACCGAGTCGAAGCCGAGCCGCTCGGCCTCGACCGCAGCGTCGACCGCCCTGGCCGGCTCGAGCGCGGTCCAGCTGGGTGTGCGGAAGAACGCCGGGCCGGGCATGGCGAAGGGCGGGACGCAGAAGCCGAACTGAAGGCTCACCGGTGCTCGAGCGGGACGCCGGCGCGCTCGGAGGCGTCGAGCAGGACGCCGAAGGAACGGGCGGCGACCTCGGCCGGGTCGTAGTCGGGGCGGCGCTGGACCATCACGCTGATCTCGACCGTGACCGCGCCCCGGTAGCCGGCCGCCTGCATCGCCCGCAGGTAGCGCGGGTAGTCGAAGTCGCCCTCGCCGGGCACGAGGAATTGGTGGTTCGGGTAGCTGCCATGCCGCTGGTCTTTGAGGTGGGTGTGGACGGAAAAGGGAACCAACGGAGGAACGTACTCGTCGACGTCGCGCCCCATGCACTCGAAGTGGCTGTTGTCGAAGTTGAGGCGGAAGTGCGGCGAGCCGACCGCGTCCAGCAGCCAGGTGACCTTCTCGGGCAGGTCGATCGCCTGGCCGACGTGCGGCTCGAGCGCGAGCACGACACCGCGCGCCTCGGCGTACCGGGCGAGCTCGCCGAAGACGTCGGCCAGCTTGTGCCGGTCCGCCTCGTACGTCTCGGGCTTGCCGTAGCCCATCGCGACCAGGCACGGCACGCGCAGGTCGGCGACGAGGTCGAGCCCGGCGCGCAGCCGGGCGAGGTTGGCGGCGCGCTTGTCGGGGTCGGGCTCGATCGGGTCGGCGTGGCCGGCGACCGAGACGAGCCGGAGCCCGGCGTCGTCGACCAGCCGCCGGATGCGCCGCCGCTCGGCCGCGTCGGTCGCGCACGCGTCGAGCGGGTAACCGGCGCCGGAGACGAGCTCGATCGCGACGTAGCCTTGGTCGCGCACGATCGCGACCTGCCGTTCGATCGGCAGCCGCGGGAACGCCCAGGCGGAGTAGGCGAGCTGCATCAGATCGACCCGGGGTGTCCTTCCGAAGGAAGGACACCCCGCCCTGCCAGGGGCTTCACCCCTTCAACCCTGTCATCGTGATCCCCTCGACGAAGAAGCGTTGGCCGAAGACGTAGAGGACGAACATCGGCGTCAGGCAAAGCGCGACGGCTGCCATCAGGAGGTGCAGCTCCGCGTTCATCTGGCCGGAGAACTGGGCGATGACGAGCGTCAGCGGCCGCAGCTCTTTCGACTGGATCACGATCAGCGGCCAGAGGTACATGTTCCAGGCCGCCAGCGACGTGATCACGCCGTAGGCGGTGAGCGCCGGCTTCGAGAGCGGCAGGTAGATCCGCCAGAAGATGCCCAGGTGGTTGGCGCCGTCGACCGTCGCCGCGTCGGCCAGCTCCTCCGGGATCGTCACGAACGCCTGGCGGAAGAGGAACGTGCCGAACGCGCCGCCGGCCAGGATCGGCAGGATCAGCCCCTGGTAGGTGTCCTGCCAGCCCAGGCGCGCGACGACGACGAACGTCGGGATCATGGTCACCTGGAAAGGGATCATCATCGTGCCGAGGTAGGCGAGGAAGACGAGGTGCTTGCCGGGGAAGCGCAGCCGCGCGAAGCCGTAGCCGCCCATGGTCGTGACCGCGCCCTGGCCGAGCACGACCGCCAGCGTGAAGAAAGCCGAGTTCAGGAACGCGCGCGGCGTCAGGCGCGCCAGGGCCTCGGGGTAGTTCGCCCACACGAACGGCCTGGGGATCCACTGCGGCGGGTACATGTACACCTGGGTCGGCGGCTTGAGCGACGTCGAGAGCATGTAGACGAACGGCATGACCATGAAGAAGGCGCCGACCGCCAGTACGAGGTACATCAGCGCCTCGCCCCGGCGGGAGCGACGCGGCGCGGCGACCGCGACCGCCATCAATAGTGCACCCAGTGCCGCTGCAGCACCCACTGCAGCGCCGTGAAGCCGAGCACGACCAGGAAGAGGATGTACGCCATCGCCGAGGCGTAGCCGTACTGGAAGTAGATGAACGCGGTTCGCCAGATGTTGAAGACGAAGACGTTCGACGCCTCGAGCGGTCCGCCCTGCGTCATCACGTTGACGATGTCGAACGCCCCGAGCAGCATCGCGATCACGGTGATGATGAGCACGAAGAAGGTCGTCGGCGTGACCATCGGCCAGGTCACGTAGCGGAACTTCGCCCACGACCCGGCGCCGTCGATCTCGGCCGCTTCGTAGAGCGAGCGCGGCACGCTCTGCAGCGCCGCCAGGTAAAAGATGATGTTGAGCGGCACGCGGTGCCAGACCGCCATCAGCACGAGCGCCGGAATGACCAGCCGCTCGTCGAACAGCCAGTCCTGGCGCGGGATGCCGACCAGGCCGACGAGCTGGTTCAGCGGGCCGAACTGCTTGGCGTAGATCCACTTGAAGACCGTCGCGGCCGCCACGCCCGAGGTCACGATCGGCAGGAAGTAGAGGCTGCGGAAGAACGCCGTGCCGCGCAGCCCGGCGTTGAGCATGACGGCCAGCAGCAGTGGCAGCAGCACCGAGGCCGGCACGGCGCCGACCACGAACGTCAGGGAGTTCATCACGACCTTGCCGCTCAGAGGATCGTCGACGAAGAACTTCTGGTAGTTGCCGAGGCCGACGAACTCGGGCGGCTCGAGGATGTTCCAGTTGAAGAACGAGACACCCAGCCCGAAGAGGATCGGGAAGAGCGTGAAGCCAAGGAACAGCGCGAGGTTGGGGCCGAGGAAGAAGAGCGCCCAGAGGCCGTCGCGGCGGGCGCGGCGGCGGGCGGTGGGACGGGCGAGGACGGCGGTTGTTTCAGCCAGGGTTGGGTCTCCCGAACATCATCCCGAGCGGCTGTTTGTCCTGTCATCCCGAGGCGCGGAGCGACGAGGGACCTCCACCGTGGCGCTCATCGCCGACCGCGACGACCGGTGGCCAGCGCGACGGTCGAGCTCCCTCCTCGGCTCCGCTCGGAACGACATTACCGCGGGATGCTACTTCTTCTGGGACTGCAGGTAGTCGTTGAGGACCTTGTCGACGTTCTTGACGACCTCCTCGGCGGTCGCCTTGCCGAGCGTGATGGCGGTCAGGCCATCGGTCACGGCCTGCCGGAAGGGACCGGTCGAGTAGAACGGGAGGCGCGGCGGCGTCGTGCCGTACTGGAAGGCGTCGACGAAGACGGCGTTGTTGTACGGCGGGCCGGGCAGCTCGCGCCAGAACGGGCTGTTGTAGTACCGCTTCATCGCCGGCACGGCCGCGTAGGACGAGGTGATGATCTTCATCCCCTCATCGCCGTACATGAAATCGAGGAACTTCCAGGCGAGGTCGGGGTTCTTCGCCTTCGTCGTCAGAGCGAAGCCGAACGTGCCCTCGCCGGTCACCCGCTTCGTCGTGCCCTTCGGGAAGTGGATGACGTCGAAGTCGTCTTTGAGCTGCGAGCGGAGCGTCGTGCACCAGAGCCGCTGGAGCGGCGCCATCGCCGCCTTGCCGGCCGCGAAGACGGTGCCGGAGTTGCTCATCGTCTGCAGCAGCGTCGGCGGCGCCCAGTAGCCCGCCTTGACCGGCTCGGTGAGCTTCTTGAACGCCTCGACGCCCTGGGGCGAGTTGAGCAGCGACTTCGAGAGGTCGTCGGAGACGAACTGGCCGCCTTCGGCCAGCACCATCGGCACGTAGGTGTACCAGGCGTCGATCTGCAGCGCCGCGCCGTAGACCTGGACGTTCTCCTTGTCGAAGCCGGCCTGGTCGCCGCGCTTGCCGTTGCCGTCGACGGTCAGGTGCTTGACCATCGTCGTGAACTCGTCCCAGGTCCACTTGTCGGGCTCCTTGACCGGGTCGAGCTTGAGCGGCAGCTCGACGTTGCCTTCTTTGGCCATACGCAGGTTGACGTACGGGACGATGACGTCGCCCTGCTTCGGGAGCATGTGCAGCTCGCCGTCGACCATGCCGAGATTGAGGAACGTCGGGTCGAAGTCCTGGTAGGGGAAGTTGGTGCCTTTGGCGAAGGGGATCATGTCGCGCGTGATCCCGGCCTTCTTGAAGGGAGCCGAGTAGTTGTCGTTGGTCTGGACGATGTCGGGCAGCGTGCCGGCGGTGAGGTACGTGAGCAGCTTCTGGTCGTAGTTGGTGCCCGACTCGGCCGTGACCTTGACGGTCAGGTTCGGGTTCAGCTCGGCGAAGCGCTTGGCCAGGTCCTCGTAGATCTTGACGTCGGCCGGGCTGGTCTGCGTCGTCAGGAACGTGATCTCGTACTTCTGGCCCGGGCCGGTGGCCGGCGCGGCCGCGGCGGGTTTGCTCGTCTCGGCCGGCTTCGTGGCGGCCGCGGCGGCGGGCGCCGAGGTCGCGGCCGGAGCCGTGGTGGCACCGGCGGCCGGCGCGGCCGTGGGCGCGGTGGCCGGCGCGGTCGTCGGCTTGGCGGGCTCGGCTGGCTTGGCCGGTGCCGGCGTGGCCGTCGGTGGAGGCGCCGAGCCGCAAGCCACCGCGACGACGGTCGCGCCGAGCGCGCCGCTGAGCGCCACGAGTCGTCGCCGGCTGAGGAGTGCGTTCGAATGCATTGGTAGCTCTCTCCCTATTTACGTTTACGCCTGGCTGGCCGTTCCGCACGGGGCGAGGAACCTCGACCGTCGCGGCTTCGGTGCGCGTCGCTTGTCCGCGGCACAGCCGAGGTTCCTCGTCGCTCCGCTCCCGGGCATGGCGCCGTGGGTCGATGGACCAGCGGTACGCACCATACCACTACCGCTCGTCGGGAGTGGCGTTCTCGCGGATGTAGTCCCAGACGATGTCGTAGCTAAGCCGGGGCGCCCGCGGCACTCGGACGCAGCCGCCGGCGGCGTCGAGCACGTCTAGGACTCTTTCAGCGCGCCGGCGGTCATGCCGCGCACGAACTGGCGCTGCATCAGCATCAGGAAGATCAGGAGCGGCACGCCCATCACGGTGCCGGCCGCCCCGACCGAGTTGAACGAGACGGCGATCTCGCTCACCGCGCGGACCATCGAGATCGTGGCGGTGTAGTGATCCTGCGTCTCGAGCAGGATCGAGGCGAAGCCGTACTCGCCCCAGAACGCCATGAACCCCAGGATCGCGATCGTGACGACGCCGATCTTGGCGAGCGGGATGGCGACGTAGAGCATCGTCTGCAGGAGGTTGCAGCCGTCGATCCGAGCAGCCTCCTCGAGCTCGATCGGGATCGTGCGGAAGAAGCCGCTCGCCAGCCAGGTCGCGACTGGGATGTGGAACGCGGTGTAGATGATGATCAGCGCGTTCAGGCTGTCGTGCAGGCCGAGCGCGTCGACCAACAGGTAGATCGGGATGAAGAGCGACGGGCCGGGGAACATCTGCCCGACCAGCAGCAGCATTAGGAGCAGCGAGGCGCCGGGGAAACGGAAGCGGGCGAAGCCGTAGCCCGCGAGCGTGCCGATGGCGGTCGACAGGATCGCGGGCACAACCGAGACGTAGGCGCTGTTGAGCACGTAGAGGTACCAGTGCTCGAGCTCGCGCGTCTGCGAGGCGGCCGCCGCGCCGGAGAAGAGGACGACGTACTTTTCGAGCGTCGGGTGGAGCGGGATGTACTGCGGCGGGATGGCCCAGGCCGCCTGGTCGTCCTTGAGGGAAGTGAGGAACAACCAGAGGTTCGGGAAGGCGAGCACCGCGAAGATCGCGAGCCCGGTCGCGGTGACGATCGCAGCGGCCACGAGCTTGCGCGCGCGGGTGAGCCAGCGGCTGGCGGCGGTCGGGTGGGCCAGCGCGGGGGTGACGACGCCGCTCATGCTTCGCTCCGCCAGGTGCGCCGCAGCACGAACAGGTAGATCAAGCTGGCGGTCAGGATGACCGCGAAGTTGATCACGGAGAGCGCCGACGAAAGGCCGAAGCGGAACGAGTTGAAGCCCGTGGAGTAGATGTAGGTCGAGAGGATCTCGCTGGCGTTGGCCGGGCCGCCCTTGGTCGAGCCCCAGACGGTGATCAGGTCGTTCATGTTCCAGATCATCGAGAGGATGCCGATGACGCAGAGCGTGTAGCCCAGGTGCGGCAGCACGATGTGCCGGAACTTCTGCCAGCCGTTGGCGCCGTCGATCGTCGCGGCTTCGACGAGGCTGGTCGGGATGGCCTGCACCGTCGCCGAGACGACCAGTGCGGCGAAGGGCAAGTGGCGCCACGTCGCGATCGCGACCAGCGCGTAGATCACCAGCCCCGGCTCGCCGAGCCAGGCGATGCCGCGTTCGATCAGGCCGACCTTCTTGAGCATGTCGTTGATCACGCCCATCTCGGCGTGGAACATCCACTTCCAGGCCGTGATCGAGACGACGGCCGGCAGCACCCAGGGGATCAGGATGCTGGCGCGCAGCAGCCGGTTGATCTTGTACGGGAAGCTCAGGAAGTAGCCGACGGACAGGCCCGTCAGGATGACCATCGACGTGCCGGCGAAGACCCAGACGGCCGTGTTCTTCAGCACGAGCCCGATCAGCGGGTCGCCGAGGATGCGCGCGTAGGAGTCGAAGCCGACGAAGTCGCTCCGGTGGGTCAGCAAGCTGGTGTTGGTGAAGCTGAGCTGGATGACGCTGGCGACGGGGTAGAAGATGAAGCCGAGCACGCACAGCATCGCCGGCAGGATGAGCGCGTAGCCGAAGAGGTCGGCGCGCCGTACGCGGGCGCGCCGACCCCGGGGGAGGGCTACCGAAGTGGCCATGGGCCGCGCCTCCAGGGGTGCGGGGAAGCCCTACTGGGGTCCGGGGTGCTCCCCGAGAACCCGCGTCGTCCTCCGACCATCTCCCCTATTTGAAGTCGAACTCGCTGACGACCGCCTGGGCGCGCTTCTGCGCGTCGGCCAGCGCGTCCTTCGGCGCTTTTTGCCCCAGGATCGCCTGTTGCATAGCGGTCGAGAGCGCCTTCTCGGCCTCGGCCAGGCCGGGGAAGGCCGGCATCGGCACCGAGCCGTCGAACATCTTGCCGTCCTTGTAGAGCTGGTACCAGTCCGGGTAGAGCTTCTTGAACGTTGGCGTCTCCCAGTTCGCCTTCAGCGCCGGGACGCGGCCCCGGATGACCGAGCCATCCCAGCCGGCCTGGACGTCCTGGCGGGACCAGAAATCGGCGTACTTCATGGCCTCGGCCTTCTTCTGCGAGAGGCTCGAGATGAAGAACGCGGCGGTCGGCGTGAGGATCGTGGCGGCGGGCTTGGTGAAGCCGGTCGGCTTGGCCAGGCGCGGGAAGAGCGTGATGCCCCACGGGTAATCGTCGGGGCGCTTCTGGCTCTGGGCGAAGACGCCCGGGTAGGAGAGCGAGACCCACATCGCGGCTTTGCTCTCGAAGAAGAGCGTGCCGGACTGGTTGAAGGCGGTCTCGGTGACGCCCTGCGGCGTCGACTTGTCTTTGACAAGGTCGACGAAGAGCTGGAGGGGATCGGCGAAGCCGGGGTCGGCGATCATGACCTTTTTGCCGGTGTCGTCGAGCCAGCGGCCGCCGTTGGCGTAGGCGATGCCCTCGAACGTGTTGGCGTCGTTGGTGTTCTGGCTGGCCGAGATGGTGATGCCGGCGACGCCTTCCTTGGTGCACTTCTTCGCCGCCTCGCGCAGCTCGTCCCACGTGGCCGGTGGCTTGGAGAAGCCGGCCTCGGAGAGCATCTTCGAGTTGTAGGTGAGGAAGGTGCCCATGTCGACGTACGGCGCCGGGCCGTAGAACTTGCCCTGGAAGACAGTGGAGTTCCAGATCTCGGGGATGTAGTTCGGCTTCCACTTGTTGACGAGGTCCTTGTCGATGTCGTCGTGGGCGACGACGACGCCGAGCGCGGCCAGGTCGGGCAGGCTCTGGCCGTCGGCGAGGAGGACGTCGGCGATCTTCTTCGCCTGGAACGCCGCGAGCATCTTCTCGCGCTTCACGTTCCAGTCGTTGTTCGAGTAGTCGAGCTTGATGCCGGTCGACTTGGTGAACTCGTCGTTCCACTTCGGGAAGTACTCGAGCTCGGTGGCGCCGCCGCCGAACTTCCAGACGGTCAGCGTGACGGCGCCGCCCGAGCTGGCCGGCGCCTGCGCTGCCGCGGCGGGTGCCGCCTGGGCGGCGGTGGTCGGCTGAGCGGCCGCAGCCGGCTTGGTTGGCTCGGCGGCCGCTGGCTTGGTGGCCTCGGCGGGCTTGGGTGCCTCGGCGGGCTTCGGCGCTTGTGTCGGGGGCGGGGCGGCGGTTGGGGCCGCCTGCGAGCAGGCCGCCAGCAGCGCGCCGGCGGCGGCGAGGCCGGTGGTGGCGAGGAACGAACGGCGGCTCGAGGTACGCGCGAGTGTCACTTGTCCTCCTCCTTGCTAAGCGCGGGGTTTTGCGACAGCCTCTCGATCAGCAGCTTCTCGCCGTCGGCGAGGTGTCGGGCGATGGCCGCCTCGGCGGCGGCCGCGTCGCGGGCGCGGAGCGCGTCGACGATCGGGGCGTGACCGCGGCTGTAGGCGTGCGGGCGGCCGGTCTGTGGGTCGGCGACGCCGAGGACGCCGGTCGCGACTAGCAGCACGCGGAACTTGGGCCGCAGGTTGCCCCAGGTCTCCTGGAGAAGCCTGTGACCGCTCAGGCGGTAGATTTCGTCGTGGAAGGCGAGGTCGAGCTCGGCGCGCTTGAGCAAACGGCCGGTCTCGGGGGGGAGCGCGTCGGCCTGGGCGATGATCTCCTCCATCCGCCGCAGGTCGTCGTCCTCGATCCGCGCGATCGCCAGCCGCGCCGCGTACGACTCGAGCACGGCGCGCAGGCTGAACGCCTCGCTGGCGACGGCGGCGGTGATCTCCGCCACGAAGGTACCGCGCTGGGGGTAGCTGACGACCAGCCCGAACTGCTCGAGCTGGCGTAGCGCCTCGCGGACCGGGCCCTTGCTGATGCCCATCTGCCGGGCGATCTCGGCCTCGTTGAGCCGCTGGCCGGGCAGGAGCGCGCCCTGGAGCAGCGCGCGCTCGATCGCGTGCACGACGTCCTGGCGCAGCACCTTGGAGCGCGGGGGCTCGAAGATCGGCGCGGTGGCGCTGACGGGCAGCACTGCCGGTCGCACTCCTCGAGAGTCGAAAGTCGACTTTCCAAAAGTCGGCCGCCAGGCTACAGGGCGTGCGGATGGCTGTCAAGAGCTCGAAGTGCCTCAAAAGAATTGTTACCGAGCCGGGGGTCGGTGCCTCAGAAATCCGGTTACCCAGATGAGGAGGCAGGCCGGGTGTCCGAGGCGGCGGTGGCGGAGTACGCGGCGGCGGTGCGGGAGGGGTACCGACGGGCGAAACGGGGCGAGAAGAGCGCGATCCTGGACGAATTCTGCCGGGTCACGGGGTACCACCGGAAGGCGGCGGTCCGGCTCCTGGGCCGATCGGCGGCGCCGCGGTCGGCGGGGCGGCGCGGCCGGCCGCGGCGCTACGGCCCGGAGGTGGTCGGGCCGCTGCGGGTGGCCTGGGAGGCGGCCGACCGGCCCTGCGGCAAGCGGCTGGCGCCGTTTTTGCGCGAGTTCGTCGCGGCGCTGGAGCGGCACGGGGAGATCAGGATCGATCCGGTCGTCCGGGCCAAGCTGGTGCGGCTCGCGCCCGCAACCGTCGACCGGCTGCTGCGGCCGCTCAAGCGCGAAGGACACCGGCGGCCGGTGACGCAGTCCGCCGCGGCCGGCGCCCTCAAGGCGCTGGTGCCGGTCCGGACCTTCGGCGACTGGGCCGGCGTGGCGCCGGGCTCCCTGCAAGCGGACCTGGTCGTCCACTGCGGCGAGTCGACCGCCGGCTTCTACCTGACGACGCTCCTGGCGGTCGACGTGGCGACCGGCTGGACGGAGCTCGAGCCCGTCTGGGGGATGGGCCAGCAGCGGGTCGGGACCGCGGTGCACTCGGTCCGCCAGCGCCTCCCGGTGCCGCTGCGCGAGCTGCACACCGACAACGGTGGCGAGTTCCTCAACACGTTGCTGCAGCCGTGGTGCCGCCGGGAGGGCATCCGCTGTACCCGGGGCCGGCCCTACAAGAAGAACGACCAGGCCTGGGCCGAACAGCGCAACTGGACCGCTGTCCGCCAGCTGGTGGGCTACGATCGCTACAGTTCGAAGGCCGCGCTGGCCCAGCTCGGGCGCCTCTACCCGCTGGTGCGCGACGACCTGAACTTCTTCCAGCCGGTCCGCAAGCTGATCGGCAAAAGCCGCGACGGGGCCCGGGTCGCCAAGCGCTACGACACCGCCGCCACGCCGCACCGGCGCCTCCTGGCGGCTGGCGTGCTGGGCTCCGAGCAGAGGTCCGCCATCGAGGCACGGTACCACCGGCTCAATCCGGCTCAGCTCAAGCGGGACATCGACGCCGCCCTCGAGCTCCTCTGGTCTCTCGCCGACCTACCACCGAAGGCACCGACCGCCAGGAAGCCCGCCTCGTGAGCCGCTCCGGTAACATCCCTTTTGAGGCACCCACCCCCGCTTCGGTAACCGCTACTTCTGAGGCATCACGGAGCTGAGTGGTGCCGTGGTGGCCGTGGTGCGGGGTGTCTTGACGCACTTAGGTGCGCCCACTATGCTGCCATCCGAACGGTGCGGGCATCGCCGTGGGCCGCTCGCTAAGGGATTCGCCGTGTCGTCGCGCTCCATCACCGAGGCCGAAGCGTTCCTCCGCCCGCTCGCCCAGACCGACCTCTTCCACGACTTCACGGCCGCCGAGCTCGCCACCCTCGCCGCCTCCGCCCGGCCGCGCGCCTTCCGCGAGGGCCAGGTCATCTTCCACCGCGACGATCCCGGCACCGGCTTCTACGTCGTCCGCTACGGCCTGGTGAAGATCTCGATCGTCGCGCCGGACGGCCAGGAGACGCTCGTCTCCCTGCTCGGCCCGGGCGAGCCGTTCGGCGAGATGGCCATCCTCGACGGCCAGCCCCGCTCGGCGACCGCCACGGCGATGGAGCGCACCGAGACGATCTACGTCTCGCGCGAAGGGTTCCTCCGCTTCCTCGACGAGCACCCCGCCGCGATGCGCAAGATCATGGTCATGCTCATCCGGCGCCTCCGCGCCGCCACCGAGCACCTCGCCGACCTCGTCTTCCACGACGTCTACGGCCGCCTGGCGAAGAAGCTGCTCGAGCTCGGCGAGCTGCACGGCCGCGCCTACCAGGACGGCCGCGTCGAGATCCAGCTCGCGCTCACGCAGCAGGACCTGGCGAACCTGGTCGGCGCCTCGCGCGAGAGCGTCAACAAGGTGATGAAGCTCTACCGCGACAAGGGCTACATCGCCGTCCAGAGCCACCGCATCACCTTGCTCCAGCCGCGCGAGCTGCAGCGTCGGGTCGAGCTGGGCTAACCGCCCCGCCGGAAGCTAGCTGCCCACCAGCCGTCCGGCGGGACGCCTGGTATTATTGCCGCCGCGCTCAGCCCGACGTCGCCTCCGAGGATGCAGCGGCCGTGCTGACTGGCCCCCAGCGAGCTCTTGCGCCTTGGCGCCTCGGACGAGGCCGGCTCGCGTTGGCCGCCGGGCTGCTGGCGAACCTCGTCGTCGACGTGCTGCCACCGCGGGTAGCGACGGCCGCCTGCGGTGGGTCGTTCAGCTCGGTGACCGTGAGCCTCTCGAACCCGACGCCCGGCGCCACGTCGACCTACACGATCGTCGCGACGGTGCCCGCGACCACTGGCTGCGACCTGACGGCGCCGCCGTCCCCCACCCAGCTGGAGATCATCCTCCCATCGGGAACGGACGCGACGAACACAAGCAGCCCGACGTTCAACGGCACGACGTTCTCCTTCGTTACCCAGACGTCCACCGACCTGGTGTTCCCCGTCAAGTCGGCGGTCGGTACGTCGCAGACCGCGACGATCGTCCTCCCGAACGTCGTCAACCCGCCGGCCGGGACCTACACGCTGAGCATCGCCGCGGTCGGTACGTCGGACGGCGGCAGCATCGTCGCCACGACCTCCAGCTCCTACACTGTCGGCGCCGTCACCAGCACACCGCCTCCGACGCCGTCGCCGACCCCGACGGCGAGCTCGACGCCGACCCCCACGCCCACCGACACGCCGAGCCCGACGGCGACCGACACCCCCACCCCGACGGACTCGCCGACCGCGGCGAGCACCCCGACG
>DASRFH010000109.1:0-22400 GCA_035651675.1 Chloroflexota bacterium
TGCAGCACACCGGCGAGCGGCCGCTCGACGAGGTGACCGTGCTCGTCTACCCTGGCGGCAGCTCGCTCTTCGAGCTGTACGAGGACGACGGGTTGACCAACGGGTACCGCCGCGGCGTGTACGCGACGACCGCGATCGAGAGTGAGGACAGGGGCGGCCGGGTTCGGGTGCGGGTCGGCCGGCCGGAGGGCGAACCGTCGGTCGTCCCCGTCGAGCGGAGCTACCGCGTGCGCGTCTGGCGCGACGGCGGGTTCGTGGAAAAGGCGCTGCCGCGGGACGGCGGCGAGATCGTCGTCTGAGCGAAACAAGGAGGGAGAGATGGCATCGAGGACAAGTCGACGGAGGTTCCTCTGGAGGATCGTCGGCGCGGGGGCTGGCGTGCTCGGGGTGGCCTGCGGCGGCACCGCGGCGCCCACGAGTGCGCCGCCCAGGCCGACCGAGCCGGCCAAGCCCGCGCCCGCGGAGGCGACGAAGCCGGCGGTCCTGGCCGCGCCGATCCAGCCGAACACCCCCGCCCCGGCGGCGACGGCGGCGCCCGCCGCCACGCCGGCGTCCTCGGCCAAGCCAGGCGCGGCGCCCAGGCGGGGCGGCGCGATCACGGTGCTCGTCCAGAACGACTGGGTGCGGCTCGATCCGATCTTCGAGAGCGGCGCTGGCGCCGGCTTCCACTTGTTGTTCGACCAGTACCTGAAGTGGGTGAAGGACGCGAATGGTGTCTGGAACCTCGGTCCGGCGCTCTTCGCCGAGTGGAACCTCGAGCCGAACCAGATCACCTTCAAGCTGCAGAAAGGCGTCAAGTTTCACGACGGCACACCCTGGGATGCGAAGGCGGCAAAGTGGAACCTCGACCGCCTGGTCTTCCACCCGGGGTCGCTGCAGAAGAGCCTCTTCGCCGGCATCGACGCCTCGAAGGAAGACAAAGCCGAGCTCGACAAGCTGAAGGCGCCCGACCTCCAGACGTTCGACTTCTCGTCCAAGGCGATCGAGGTCGTGGATGAGTCGACGGTGCGCGTGCGGCTGAAGGGGCCATCGCCGGGCTTCCTCGCCGGGCTCACCTCGCCGACCAACAGCCCGATCAGCCCGACGGCCTACGCCAAGATGGGAAAGGACGGCTTCGGCAAGGCGCCGGTCGGGGCGGGGCCGTTCAAGTTCGTGGAGTGGAAGTCGGGCGACCGGCTCGTCCTCGAGCGCTTCCCCGACTACTACCGGATGGGCGCCGACGGCAAGCCGCTGCCGTACCTCGACAGGATCACGATGCGGCTCGTCATCGACGACTCGGCGCGCCTGCTCGAGCTGCGCAGCGGCAGCTCGGACTTCATGGATTCGATCCAGGGCAAAGACGTCGCCACGGTCAAGGGCGACCCGAACCTGGTCTACCTCGACTCAGACGGCCAGGGGTTGAGCCGCCGCCTGACGATCGACGGCCACAACCCGAACAGCCCGTTCGTCAAGCAGCCCGAGCTGCGCAAGGCGGTCCAGTACGGGATCGACCGCGCCGCGATGGCGAAGGCGCTCGGCCTCGAGCTCGGCACGCCCGACCGCTGGATCTTCCAGAAGAGCTCGTGGGCGTACGACGAGAGCGCACCCTTCTACGCGTACGACAAGGCGAGGGCGCAGCAGATCGTCCAGGACGTGCTGGCGAAGGACAAGTCGCTGGCCGGTCCGAACGGCAAGATCCCCGTCACGCTGACCGTCATCAGCCGAGCCGTCGACAAGACGCAGGCCGAGATGGTCCAACAGATGCTCGGCGCGATCGGCTTCGACGTCGCTGTCGAGGTGCTCGAGCGGGCCGCCTACGTCGCCAAGGTCGTCCAGCTGCCCGGCAAGCCGGGCGCCGACTACCACCTCTCGTCGGTGCAGAACGGCATCTCGCCCGACGATCCGGACGCGCACCCGCGCCGCTACTTCTACAGCGACGGCGGCCAGAACTACACGCACGTGAACATCTTCGACGAGCTGGTCGACAAGGCGGCCGGCACCTACGACCAGGCCGAGCGGAAGAAGCTGTACCGTCAGTTCATGGACAAGGACTACGAGCAGGCGCTGATGGTCTACATGTGGTTCCAGAAGTCGAACTGGGCCCACAACAAGCGGATCAAGGGCTTCGCGGAGCCGGCCGGTGGGACCTGGAACCTGCAAGAGGTGTGGGTCGAGTGAGGCTCCCGATCGTCGACTGCGACGTCCACCAGTCGACCAGGTCGATCGCCGACCTCTTCCCGTACCTGGCCAGCCATTGGGTCGAGTACATCGAGGAGAGCGGCTTCCGCGCGCTGCCGAACGCGCCGTACCCGAAGGGCGCCAACGGCGGCAGCCGGGCCGACGCCAGGCCGCCCGACGGTGGGCCGCCCGGGTCGGACGTGGGGCTGATGCAGGAGCAGCTCCTCGACGCCTACGGCATCGACTGCGCCATCCTGACCGGCGTCTTCTACAACCTCTGCTTCCTGCCGAACGCCGGCTTCGCCGCCGCGCTGGCGTCCGCGTACAACGACTTCACGGTCGAGCACTGGCTGGCGAAGGACGCGCGCTTCAAGGGCTCGATCGCGGTCGCGACGCAGGACCCAGCCGCGGCGGTGCGCGAGATCGAACGGCTCGGCTGCCGCGACGACATGGTCCAGATCCTGCTGCCGGCCGGCGCCCGCCAACCGTACGGCCAGGCGCACTACCACCCGATCTGGGACGCCTGCGCGCGCCACAACCTCGCGATCGGCATCCACTTCGGGGGCCTGGGCAACGCGACCGCGCACGCGCCGACGCCGGTCGGCTGGCCCTCCTATTACGTCGAGTGGCACACGCTGATGTCGCTGGCGTTCCAGGCCCACCTGGTCAGCTTCGTCTGCGAGGGTGTCTTCGAGAAGTGGCCGAGCCTGAAGGTCGTGATGATCGAAGGTGGCTTCTCGTGGGTGCCGCACGTAGTGTGGCGCCTGGACAAGAACTGGAAGGGGCTGCGCGATGAGGTGCCGTGGCTGAAGCGGCTGCCGAGCGAGTACGTCAAAGAGAACGTCCGCTTCACGACCCAGCCGATCGAGGAGCCCGACGACGACGAGCATCTCCTACGGATCCTGGAGATGATCGACGGCGCGCACACGGTGATGTTCGCGACCGACTATCCGCACTGGGACTTCGACTCGCCGACCCACGCCTTGCCGGCTGCGATCCCGGAGGAGATGCGGCGGCGCATCTTCGCGGATAACGCGCGCGAGCTGTACGGCCTTTGAGGAGCCAGGGAGACTAAGGAGCGAGGGAGTAAACCGATGCGCCAGCCAATGCCCAGTCGCCGAACGTTCCTACGCGGGGCTGGCCTGGCCGCCGCGGCGGCCGCGCTGACCGCCTGCGGCCAGACCGCGCCGACGCAAGCGCCCGCCGCGCCCACCCAGGCGTCGGCCGCGCCGCCGCCAGCCGCCGCGGCCACCGGCGTGCCGGCGAGCGCCCAGGCGCCGACGAGCGCGCCGGCTGCCGCCGCCCAGGCGCCGGCGGCCGCGAAGCCGGCCGCCGGCGGACCCGCCGTCACGCTCAAGGCGCTCTACTGGTCGGCGGGGCCGGAGGACCACCAGGTCTTCGTCGACACGTTCAACGGCTTCGAAAAGCTCTACCCGACCATCAAGATCGACTTCGACGACACGCCATCAGACCAGTTCGTCCAGAAGGCGACGACGATGTTCGCGGCCGGCCTGCCGCCGGACGCGATGAAGACGCACGCCGCCTGGGTCGAGGGCTTCATCACGGCCAAGCGCTTCAACGACCTGACCGATCGCATGAAGGACGTCAAGGCGCAGTACATCCAGGCCCAGCTCGACTTCTGGAGCCTCGCCGACCACGTCTACGCCGCGCCCTACTACAGCGGCCCGTCGTTCATCTTCTACAACAAGACGCTCTTCAACAAGATGGGCGTCAAGACGCCCGACGACCACCTCAAGGCCGGCACGTGGACCTGGCAGACGCTGCGCGAGCTGGCCAGGGCCACGACCGGCGGCAGCGGCGCGGACAAGACGTTCGGCTGGGACGCCGCGATGCAGGCGGACAACCTCCAGTTCTACGCCTGCGTGCCGATCTGGGACGACCAGGGCGAGATCGTCAACAAGGACAACACGGCCTGGCTGATCGACAGCGACGTCGTGGTCGACGTCTACCAGTGGCACGCCGACATGTACCTGAAGGAGAAGTCGATCCCGCTGCCGGCCGACATGCAGGGGATCAACTACTTCATGAAAACGGGCCGGCTGGCGATGGCCTGGGCCGGGAAGTTCCGCGCCAACGACTTGATCAACATGCCGTTCGAGGTCGGCATGGTCGGCACGCCGAAGGGCAAGGTCGGCCCGATCAACCGCGACGGCCCCAACGGGACGGCGCTGCCGGTCGGGACCAAGAACGTCGACCAGGCGTACCAGCTCGCGCTGTACCTCGGCGGCGAGCAGGCCGCGCCCTACTACCTGGGCGGCGGCGCGTCGATCCCGGTCAAGAAGACGCTGCTCGACTCACCCGACTTCAAGAAGGGGCTCAAGCCGTTCGAGAAGCCGGAGGTCTACGCCGAGTCGGCCGCGACCGTCCGTGCCTGGCGCGTGCCGGGCAAGGGCGCCGAGGCCGGGCGCGTGTTCACCGCCGAGTGGCAGAAAGTGCTCGTCGGCCAGCAGGACGTGCCGACGATGATGAAGAACGCCAAGCCGCAGATGGACGCGCTGCTGAAATAGCGCCGCGCACACCCAGCCCGCGCCGGGGACGTCCGCGGCTGGACGTGTCTCACGCCGGGCGCTCACACGCCGCGTGAGCGCCTAGAATCGGCCAGGAGGCCGTCGTGGTTGTCGAAACCCCTGTCGCCGCCAAGGAACCGGTCGTCCACCGGTGGACGGTCGAGGATTACGAGCGGATGTCCGAGCTTGGTCTGCTGCCGCTCGACCTGGGCACCGAGCTGATCGACGGGGTGGTGTACGAGAAGGTGACGCAGAACGAGCCGCACGCGCGATGCCTCGAGCGTCTCACGGCCGCGGTGTACCGTCGTTTGATCGATCGGGTGCGGGTACGTGTCCAGGCCCCCTTGCGGATGGCGCCGTGGGACATGCCCGAGCCGGACCTGCTAATCATCCGAGCCGACGCGCCCGACGAGCGGCACCCCGTGCCCACCGATATGCTGGTGGCGGTCGAGGTCTCGGACACGAGCCTGTCGTTCGACCGCAACCACAAGCTGCCGCGCTACGCTGCGCATGGCGTGCCCCAGCTTTGGATCCTGGTGATCCGGTCGGGGCAGGTTGAGGTCCACAACGAGCCAAGCGAAGATCGTTACTTGCAGACACGGACCTACCGCTCCGGCGAGACGGTGCCCGTGCCCGGTCTCGCGGATGTGGGCATCCCTGTCGACGAGATCTTCCCCGGGTGATGTCCGCCCGCGAGGGAGGCATCCGCACGATCCGGCCTGGCGACGGGGAGTGGATCGGGCGAGGCGCCGTCTCGCCGTCTGATCCCGTCGTGGCCGGGAGCGTGGGCCGGTGGGTGGTGCGCTACACCGCCGGCCGCTACGGCCTCGACGACGGCGGCGCGCTCAAGCTCTCGTGGCGGTTCGCGAGCGATTGGGCCGAGCCGCAGACGGCCGACCCTGCCGCGCCGAGCTACCTGAGTGCGACGACCGACTCCGGTGCGCTCCTGGGCGTCCGCTACGAGCCGCGCGGCAACGTGCGCCCGTGGATGAAGACCGTCCTCGTCCGCGTGACCGACGGCTTCCTCGCGCCTGGCCAGACGATCTCGATCGTCTTCGACCGCTCGCGCGCGCAGACCTTCTGCGAGAACAAGTTCCAGTTTCGACTCTTCGTCGACTGCTTCGGCGCCGACGTCTACGAGGAGGTGGAGGAGGACCTCTCCTTCCCGATCGTCAGCGGTCCGGTGGCGCGGCTCGTCTGCGTCGCCGGCACCGGGTGGGCGTTCGTGCGCGCCGAGGACGTCTGGGGCAATCCGTCCGCCGACTACCGTGGCACGGTCGAGGTTGGCGGGCAGCGGCACACGTTCACGCCGTCGGACGGCGGGGCCCACCGGTTCGATGGGATTCACACGGGGGAAGGGATCTCACGCGTCATCGCGCGTGACGGGACCTTCGTCGCCGAGTCCAACCCGGTCCTTCGGTCCGACGACCGGCGCCCCTTCTGGGGCGACCTGCACGGCCAGTCTGGCGAAACGATCGGCACGAACACCGTCGAGGACTACTTCCGGTTCGCGCGCGACCGAGCCGGCGTCGACTTCTGCTGCCACCAGGGCAACGACTTCCAGGTCACGCCGGCGATCTGGGACGACATCCGCCGGCAGACGCGCGCGTTCCACGAGCGCGGTCGCTTCGTGACGTTCCTCGGCGTCGAGTGGTCGGCGATCACCGCGGCCGGCGGCGACCACAACGTGATCTACCCTGGCGACGACGGCGAGCTGCACCGCTCCAGCCACTGGCAGGTCGACGAGCGGGCGGACGCGGGGAACGACGCCTACCCGATCGCCGAGCTCTACCGCGCCTTCGCCGGGCAGGACGTGATCCTGCTGCCGCACGTCGGCGGGCGGCGCGCCGACCTGCGCTGGCACGATCCGACGCTCGAGCCGCTCGTGGAGATCCACTCCTGCTGGGGCACGTTCGAGTGGATGATCGACGAGGCGATGGCGCGCGGTCACCGCGTCGGGTTCACGGCCGGCAGCGACGACCACAAGGGGCGGCCAGGCGCCGCGTACCCGGGCGCCGGCCAGTTCGGCGTGCTCGGCGGGCTCACCTGCGTCTGGGCGCGCGAGCTGTCCCGCGCTGCGCTCTGGGAGGCGCTGCGCGCCCGGCGCACGTCTTGCTCGACCGGCGAGCGCATCCTCGCGCGGCTGCGCACCGTCGATGGCCGCTGGATGGGCGAGGAGCTCGACGCCACGTCGGCGCCCGCGCTCGAGCTGTTCGTCGCCGGCACGCGGCCGCTGGAGGAGATCCTCGTCCGCCGCGGCCGCGATGCGGTCCACCGCTGGGCCCCACCGTTCGAGCCTGGCGACCACGTGCGGGTCGCCTGGACGGGCGCCCGCGTCCTGGACCGCGGCCGCCAGCAGCCCTGGGACGGCGGTCTGCGCGTCGACGGAACGCGGATCCTCGACGCCGCCAACTACGCGATCGACACGCCCGTCGAGGGGATCGTCGACTGGGATGCCGACGGCGTGCGCTGGCGCTCGCGCACGGCCGGCGACGAAGACGGCGTCGTCCTGCGGCTCTCCGACCCCCGGCGCGGCGCGCTCCGCTTCGAGTCGCCGGTCGTCTCGTTCGAGCTCCCGCTGGCCGATCTCGACCGCGAATGGGTCGTCGAGGCGGGGGGCGTCGGCCGCCGGGTCGTCGTGACGCGGCTCTCGGATGCCCCGGCGCCGCGCGACGTGTCGCTCGAGTGGCGCGATCCGTCGCCGCGGTCCGGCTGGAACCCATACTACCTGCGGGTCAAGCAATCGAACGGGAGCCTGGCCTGGACCTCACCTCTCTTCGTAAGGATCCTCTGATCCAGCTCCCCGGCCTGAGCCGCGCGCGGCGTGGGGGCGCGCCACGGTGGCTCATCCAGGGCGAGGGACGACCCGCGCGCAGAGGAAGTAGGGGTTCCCCGCCTTCGGCTCCCTCGGGGCGCTGAATAGAATCGGGTGGTGCTCGCGCACCTGTTCGCCTGGCTCTTGCTGCCGGCGCTGGTGGTCGGGCTCGGACTCGACGAGCACGGGCAGGTCGGCGCGGTCGGGCAGCTCCCGGCGGACGTCGCGGCCGTGGCGGCCGGCGGTCAGCACGCCGCCGCGCTGACCAGCGGCGGGGTTGTCTGGACGTGGGGCGCGAACCGCGACGGGCAGCTCGGCAGCGGAAGCGCCGACGCCGCGGAGCACACCGTGCCGGCTTCGCTCGCCGCGCCTGGCCACATCGTCGGCGTCGCGGCGGGGTACTTCCACACCCTCGCGCTCGACGAGGGCGGCCGGGTCTGGAGCTGGGGCGACGACTCCTACGGCCAGCTCGGGTACGCGGCCGGCCGATGCGCCGGGGTCGTCCTGTGCAGCGCCGAGCCGCGCGCGGTCGACGGCGTGGGCGGCGTGGTCCAGGTCGCGGCCGGGTTCAACCACAGTCTGGCGCTGGCGCGCGATGGGCGGGTGTGGGCCTGGGGCAATGGGCGCGAGGGGCAGCTCGGCGACGGCGAGCGGGACGAAGGCCCGGCGCCGCGCGAGGTGCCGCTGCCGGTGCCCGCGCGGGCGGTCGCGGCCGGTGGCAGCCAGAGCCTCGCGCTCGGCGCCGACGGCTCCGTCTGGGCCTGGGGCGCGGTCGACGCGCACCGCACCTTCGTCCTCCAGCCGCGGCGCGTCGAGGGTGTCCCGGCGGCCGCCGCGATCGCGGTCGGCGAGCACCACGCGCTCGCGCTCACCGTCGACGGCGCCGTCTGGGCGTGGGGTGACGACCAGTACGGCCAGCTCGGCCGTCCACCGGGCGCCGAGTCCCCCGCCCCCGTTCCCGGCCTCCCGGCGATCGCGGCGATCGCCGCTGGCAACAACCACAACGCCGCGCTCGCCGCCGACGGCTCGGTCTGGGTCTGGGGCGGCGACGACGACGGGCCGTGGGACGTCGCGCTCCACCCCGAGCGCCGCGCCCCGATGCGCCTCGAGGGGGTCCCCAAGGCCCGGGCCGTGGGGATCGGGCCGCAGCAGCTCTACCTGATCGTGGGGGAGTAAGCGGTCGCAGGATCGCGCGCCGAATGACCGAGGATCGGGGCGGCGGGCCGAGCGCGGCGGGACGGACCGTTCGGCCGTACCTCGCCACGCGCGCCGGCGCCCCCGCGCGCCCTACGCCCGCAGCAGCTCCTCGGCGTACCGCTCGGCGTCGTCCTCCGGCTCGTAGCCCAGCAGGACGCGGGCGCTCGAGAGGTCCCAGTAGGCGCGGGTGTTGCCGGAGATGCCGTAGACGACCGCGAAGGGGACGTCGGCCTCGATGCCGCGCCAGACGAGCTGGGCGCAGTCGCGCTCGCTGAGCCAGGTCGAGAGGTGCCGCACGTTGCGCGGCCGCGCCTGGAACGAGCCGATGCGCAGGCAGACCACCGACATCCCGAAGGCGTCGCAGTAGTAGCGCCCGACCGCCTCGCCGAACGCCTTCGAGATGCCGTAATCGCTGTCCGGCCGCACCGGCATCTCGGGCGTCGTGTAGGCGCCTTCCTTCTCGTAGAAGCCGGTCGCGTGGTTGCTCGAGGCGAAGACCAGCTTCGGCGTGCCGGCCCGTCGCGCCGCCTCGAACGTGTTGTGCAGGCCGACGACGTTGTTGGCGAGGATGCTCTCCCACGGCGCCTCGACGCGCGGGTCGCCGGCCAGGTGGACGACCGCGTCCACGCCGTCGCAGGCGCGCTCCATTGCGGCCAGGTCCTCGGTCGTGCCGACGAAGACCTCGGTTCGCCCATCGGCGAGTGCGACCGGCCGGCCGGTCTCCCTGGCCCGCGCCGCCGCGTCGCGGTGCTCGTCGGGGATCGTGTTGTGGTATTGGAGCCGCAGGTCGTACCGGTCGGCAAGCTGCCTGGCGAGCGACCGGCCGATCCGGCCAGCCGCCCCGGTGATCAAGACCCGCTTCGGCATGCTGCCGACAGTCTAAGCGCCGAGGAGCTCGCGCAGCCGCTCGACGCCGAGTCTTGGGCTAGTCAGGAGCGGGACGCGCCGGCCGGCGGCCTCGACCTCGGTCGCGCCGGCGAGGGCGCGCGCCATTGAGGCCTGCGCGAGCACGACGACGTCGGCCCAGGCGGCGAGCTTCTCGAGCGCGGCGCGCACCAGCCGGTCGTGGACGTCGGTCTCGCCGCGGCCCAGCGCAGCGAAGGCCCCTTCGGCCAGCTCGGTGCGGATTTCGACCGTCTTGCCGGCGCGCTCGGCGGCCCGGCGGATCAGGTCGGAAGTCGCGCTCAGGGTGGTCGGCACGGTGGCGGCGACGCCGACGTTCGCGCCGAGCTGGACGGCGCGGTCGGCCATCGCCGCGTCGATCCGGTGCACCTCGGTGCCGTCGGCGGCCGGGCCGACCGAGGAGCAGGTGAGGACCACGGCGTCGGGCCGGGTGGCGAGAGCGGCACGGGCGTGCTCGGCGAACCGCTGGCGCACGGCGTCGGTGAGCTGGCCGGCCTGGAGCGTCTCGCGGAGCATGTCTTCGTCGACGACGTGCTCGACCTCGACCCCGGGCAGCAGCTCGTCGCAGAGCGCGCCGAACGACCGCGGGAGCGAGTGGACTGTATGGATCATCACGAGCCGCTTCTTGGCCATCACGCCCTCACCCTATCCCTCTCTCCGGGAGAGGAGACGGTGCCCGCATCGTAGCGCAGGACGCCGCCGGCGGCGGTCAGGTCGGATGATCACGCGCTTGCCGTCCAGATCGGCCCAGGAGCGCCACCTTGCCGCGGCGCCTCGTCTCGCGCGGCTTGTCCTCCACGCCCACGATGGCAGTCGCCGGCTTCCTGGCGACGGCCCCGGCGAGCTCGCCGGCAGATGGATCGATCGGGAAGCTGCTTTCGCCGTCGTCGAGGCGTAGACTCCCCCCGTGGACGCCGACCGCGTGGTGGAGCTGCTGCGCCGCGGCACCTCCGTGGCGCTGGTCGCCGAGCGCGACCCTGGTGCACGACGCCGGCTCCTCCGATCGATCGCGACCGGGCTGTCCCAGCTCGGCCGCACCACGCTCTGGATCGACCTCGAGGGCGCCGCCTCCGGCGCCGAGCTGGGCGCGCGGGTCGTCGAAGGCTGCATGGCCGAGCTGGATCCCGAGGACCTCGGCGACCTGCTCGAGCGGCTGCCCTCGCGTGGGCGCATCGACATGGAGGCGTTCGCCGAGCTGCTCATGCTGCCGGAGACGGTCGCGACCGGCCAGGGGCGGCGGGTCGTCGCGATCCTCGACGGCTTCGAGGCGGTCGAGCGCGTGATCGGCTTCGCCGGGCTCGGCGTCGTCCGCGACGCGCTGCTCGTGCGCGACCGTGCGACCTACCTGTTCGTCGGCTCGCCCCGCCTCGCCGCGCTCTTCGGGCGCCCGCAGATGCCGCTTCACGGGCTCGCCGAGGTCGTCCAGGCCACCGCTGCCGAGCGGTCGGCGTCGGCGGCCCCGGCCGAGGCGGCCGCTGCCACGGCCGCCGACGCGGACCCGCTCGCCGCGGCGCTGCTCGGGTGGGCCGGGGCGCCGCCCCAGCCGACAAAGCGCGAGGCGGACGACCGGCTCGTCGTCGCCCGGGAGATGCCCTCGGCGGCCGAGCTCGCCTGGGAGGCGTTCCTCGCCCAGGAACGCCGCTCGCGCCGCCGCGACCGCTGGTGGGAGCCCGACGACGAAGACGACGACCCGTTCCGCCGACGGCGGCGGCGGAGGTAGATCCCCTCTGGCGGAAGGCGCGGGTGGGGGCGCGGCGCGGCGCGCGTGGCCTGGCCGCGGCGGCCAAGGACGCCCTCGCCTGGGCTTCGCCCATTCCTCACCCAGGGCGAGAGGAGCTACGAGCGGGCCGGCTCCAGGTACTCGATCTCGACGCCGGCCTTCGCGAGGGTGTCCCAGTAGGTCGGGAACGTCTTGGCGACGCAGCCGGGGTCCAGCAGCCGCACGCCGGGCACCCGGAGGCCGACGACGGCGAACGACATCGCCATGCGGTGGTCGTCGTAGGTTCGAAGCGCGGCCGGGCGGAGCGGCCGCGGGGTGACGCGGAACCAGTCGGGGCCGGTCTCGACGTCCTGGCCCAGGCGGCGGAGCTCGGCGGCGACGGCGTCGATGCGGTCGGTCTCCTTGACACGCATGCTCGCGACGTTGCGCACCTCGACCGGCCCGTCCGCGAAGGGGGCGAGCGCGGCGATCGTCTGCGCCATGTCCGGGAAGCCGTTCGCGTCGACCGAGATGGCCCGCAGCTTGCCGTCGGGCGGCCCGACGACCTCGACCGCGTCGACCCCGCGCCGCACCTGGCAACCCATGGCCGCGAGGACGTCGAGCAGCGCGAGGTCGCCCTGGATCGAGTCTGCCGGCAGGCGGGGCACGCGGACCCAGCCGCCGGTGGCGGCGGCCGCGGCGAAGAAGTAGGAGGCGTTCGACGCGTCCGACTCCATCACCTGGGTGCCGGCCCGGTAGCGGCGGCCGGCCGGCACGACGAGCGTTCGCTCGTCGGCCCAGGCGGCGTCGACGCCGGCACGGTGCATCTGCTGGAGCGTCATGTCGATGTAGGGCCGGGAGATGACCGTGCCCTCCAGGTGGAGCCGCAGACCAGCCGCCGCGTAGGGCGCGACCATCAGCAGCGCCGAGATGAACTGGCTGCTGACGCTCGCCTCGATGCGCGCGTCACCGCCGGCCAGCGGGCCGCGCACGCGCGCCGGCAGGCAGCCCGAGCCGCGCAGGCTCGCCGCCTGGGCGCCGAGCTGGCGGAGTGCGCCGAGGAGCGGCTCGATCGGGCGCTCGCGCATGCGCGGCGTGCCGTCGAGCTCGTACTCACCCCCGCCGAGTGCGCAGAGCGCGGTGAGGAAGCGGGCACTCGTGCCGGACGCGCCGACGTCCAGCGACGCCTTCGCCGCCGGGATCAAGCCGCCGCGGCCGACCACGCGCACCACCGCGGCGGCGGGGTCGGCGTCGACCTCGAAGCCGAGGGCGCGGAGCGCGGCCAGCATGCGGTCGGTGTCGTCGCTGGTGAGCGCGTTCTCGACGGTCGAGGCGCCGTCGGCCAGCGCGGCCAGGATCAGCGCTCGGTTGGTCATGCTCTTGGAGCCGGGGACGTCGACGACGGCGTGGAACGGCGCGGCCAGCGGGCGGACCTCGACGGCGTCCTCTCGTCTGCGGTCGATACGGTTCACGTGGGGCCGCCGGTCGTGCGGAACGGCACCGCCCGCGTCCCCTCCTCCCCTGGGAGAGGGCCAGCGTGAGGGCGTGGCGCCGAGGCGCCCCTGCTCAAGTGAACCGTATCGCGGCTAGGCACGGGACTCCTCTCTCCCGCTGTGCGGTGTGCTTCGGTGCGGCGCACCACGCGTCTAGCCCACTTTAGCGCCTCGGCGGCGTGGCGGTCGGGCGCGGCGTGACGGTCGGCCGCGGGGTCGCCGTGTGCGTGATCGTCGGCGTGACGGTCGCGGTCGGCGTCGCCGTGGCCGTCGGCGGCGACGGGCGCGGCGTCGGGCTGAGGGTCGGGAGCGCGCGCGCCGTCGCGGCGAGCTGAGCCGCGTTGGGAGTCCGTGTTGGGGTGGGCCGTGGCGACGGGGCCTCGGTGGGCGCGGCGGCGGGTGGCGGGGCCGGTGGAGCCGCCGCTGGGGTGTTGGTCGGCGGCGGCGTGGGCGTGGGCGGGGGTGTGACCGTGCTGGTCGGCGTCTCGGTCGGCGTGCGGGTTGGTGGGCCGCCGAGGATCGGCGTCGGCCGGAAGGTCGATGTCGGCGTCGGCGTGTCCGGCGGCGAGGCGCAGGCCGTCGTCGTCGACGCGAGCAGCGCGAGCGCCAGGGCGACCCGGAGCAAGGCTCGGCCAGTATAGGCGTGCCGCTCCCGCGGTCCGGCCTGGGGGACTGGTCGGCTCAGGCGGCGATGGCGGCCCGGAGCGCCTCGCGCAGGGTCGGGAAGCTCAGCACCTCGCCGGGCGCCTCGACCGGCACCAGCCGGAAGTGGTCCGCCTCGGTGGTCAAGGCGCGGCGCGCGCCGGTCGGGCTCCGGAACGTGACGGCCGGCGGGTCGTAGAGCAGTGTCTCGACGCGGCAGCCGCCGCGCACCAGCTCCACGATGACCTGCTTGATGACCGCCGTCCCCATGTCAGCCTGCCCTTCGTGCCTGTTGTCTGGTCCGAGTATCGGCAGCGGGTGGGCCTGGAACAATTTCAGAACGGTGACAGATGGCTTCGTTTGTGGCGAAGCTCACAGGTCGAACAGCTCGAGCAGTGGCTCCAGATCGGGCCACTCCTCGGGCAGCGGGTCGTCGCCTTCCGGCGCGAGCTCGGCCGCGACCTCGCGGACCCACCGGCCGTCGGACCAGTTGTGGACCTGCCGGTCGCACCAGTGCGCTCGGGCTAGCGCGGCGGGGAGGTCCCGCCAGTCGAGGCGTCGATGCACGGAGACTGAGTGTGTGGCCGGCTGGCCGCCTCGGGCATGAGGCGAAGGTCCCAGACGAAGCCACCCGTTCGGGGGAGTGGTGGCGAGCGGCGCGCTAGACTGCGCCCGTGATCGACCGCGTGCGCCGGCGGCTGGCCGGAAACCGGATCCTGATGTGGGTCTGCGTGGTGATCGCGGTCAACCAGCTCGGGTTCGGGATCATCGTCCCGATCACGCCGATCTACGCCAGCACGTTCGGCGTGAGCGAGGCGGCGATCGGGCTGGTCGTGGCCGTCTACGGTCTGGGGCGCTTCCTCTTCTCCGTGCCGGTCGGCCAGGCGACGGACCGGTTCGGGCGCAGGCGGACGATCTTCGCCGGCACGCTGGTGACCTGCGCGGGGTCGCTGCTCTGCGGGCTGGCCGGCGACTTCACGCAGCTTCTGATCTTCCGCTTCATCTCGGGCGTGGGGGCGACGACCGTCATCACCGGCACGCAGATCGTCGTGGCCGACGTCGCGACGCGCGAGAACCGCGGGCGGATGATGAGCACGTACCAGGGTTTCTTCTCGTTCGCGGTCGGCGTCGGGCCGAGCATCGGCGGCCTCGTGGCCCTGTACGCCGGGCCGCGCGCGCCGTTCTTCGTCTTCGCGGTGCTCACGCTCGTCGCGGGTACGGTCGCGCTGACGCAGCTCCCGGAGACCCGGCCGGTCAGGGGGACGGCGGTGTCGACCGACCCGCTCGCGAGCCCGCGCGGCCCGAGCACCGTGCGGCTGCTGCTCGGCAACGTCGGCTTCTTGACCGTCTCGGTCGTGACGTTCGTAGCGGCGTTCAACCGGACGGGCGCGCTCTTCTCGGTCGTGCCGCTGATGGGCGTGGACCGGCTGCACCTCGACTCGGCGGCGATCGGCTTCGCGATCACGCTGGGCAACCTCTGCAACCTCGTGTTCGTGACGATGGCTGGCTTCCTGGTGGACCGGTACGGCCGCAAGCCGGTGATCGTGCCGAGCTGCCTGATCAGCTGCGCGGCGTTCTCCGGCTTCGCGCTGGCGGCCGGCTACCCGGCGTTCGCGCTGAGCGCGGTGCTGTGGGGCGCTGGCTCGGCGCTCGCCAACTCGGCGTCGGCCGCCTACGCCGCCGACCAGGCGCCACCCGGCGGCAACGGGACGACGATGGGCATCTACCGCATGCTGTCGGACGCCGGCTACGTGATCGGGCCGGCCCTGCTCGGCGTCGTCGCCGACGGCGCGGGGTCGGACGCGGCGCTCTGGCTCTCGGCGGCGATCGCGCTGGGGGCGGCGGTGCCGTTCGCGCTGCTCGCGCCGGAGACGGGCCGGGTGCGGCGCGTCCAAACGGCCTAGTACTCGCGGGGGATGCGCGGCCGCGCGCCGGCCGCGTAGGATTGGGGCGTGGCGACGCACGTGTCCCCACACCAGCACGCCGACGACACACGCGAGTTCTTCCTCGGCATGCTCGTCGCGTTCGTCGTGATGGTGGTGGTGATCCTCGGTACGCTGTACCTGCTCGGCCGACTCGGCTCGGGCGCGCACGTCGCCGACGCGCCCGATTACGAGTCGGCGCCGCGGGTGCTCACGGGCGAGGATCTGACGCCGGCCCCGAAGCCGACGGCGGTCTGGAAGTTCCGCGCCGACTGGCAGAAGCCCAGCCAGCCGTAAGATAGTCGGCGGCGCCATCGTGCGCCGCCTGACGCCCGAGGACGCCGAGGCCTACCGGGCCAGCCGGGCGGTCGGCGGCGGGGGGCCGGGCTCGGGGGCGTAGTAGCGGGGGTGCCAGGGGCCGCCGCGCCAGGTGGTCGTCTGGACCGGCTCGATCTCGACCAGGACGCGCGGACGGCTTGCGGTGAGCTGGGCGTACGCCTGGCCGCGCTCCGAGCTCATGTACTTCTGGCGCAAAACGGCGCCGATCGCGCGCCAGCGATCGGAGCGGCCCTCGAGCGGGACCGGACCCTCGACGACGCGCGCGAGCGCGGTCATCTGGACGCGGCGGTGGCGGGCCGCCTCCTCGTCCACGAGCACGCCGACGCGCGGCTCGGCGCGCAGGTACTGGACCCAGACGGCGCGCTCACGGCCGACGACGTAGAGGCGCCGTTCGAACCACGCGTACCAGAGCGGCACGACGTACGGCCAGCCGTCCGGCCGGAGGCACGCTAGCTTGAGGAGCAGTGGCTGGGCGAGGAAAGCCTCGAGCTCCTCGGCGGAGAGCGGCCCACCGGTTTCTTCTTCCGACATCGCGCGCAGCTTACCGCGATCGGCGGTGGTGTGCGATCCTTGCGGCGTGGCGGCGGTTCCGGTCTACCTCGAGGTGGGCAGCAAGCGCGTCTTCGCCTGCGCGCGGGACTGGCCGGGCTGGTGTCGGGCCGGGAAGGGCGAGACAGACGCGCTCGCCGCGTTGGCCGCCTACGCGCCGCGCTACGCGGCCGTCGCCGCCGGTGCCGGCGTGGCGTTCCCGACCGGGGTGCCGACGCTGGAGGTGGTCGAGCGTGTTCCCGGGTCGGCGGCGACCGACTTCGGCGCGCCGGGCGCCGTGCTCCCGAGTGACGCCGCGCCGCCGCGGCCAGACGAGGGCGAGCGGCTGGCCAGCCTTGTCGAGGCGGCCTGGCGCGTCTTCGAGGGCGTGGCGGCCGGGGCGCCGGCCGAGCTGCGGAAGGGTCCGCGCGGCGGCGGGCGCGACCGAGACAAGATCGTCGAGCACGTCGTCGACGCCGAGGTGGCGTACGCACGCAAGCTCGGCGTGCGCGGTCCGCGGCCGAAGCCGGGCGATCCGACCGCGGTGGGGGCGATGCGGGAGCAGATCCTGGCGCGGCTGCGCGCCGGCGGGCCACCCCCGGAGAGAGGCTGGCCGGCGCGGTACGCGGCGCGCCGCATCGCCTGGCACGTGCTCGACCACGCCTGGGAGATCGAGGATCGGGCCCGGCCTGGCTAGGCGCGAAGGGGTTCACTTGAGGCCGCCGATCGTGCGAAGTAGCACCGACCACGTCCCCTGTCCCCCTTCTAGGAGAGGCGCCAGGGTGAGGGCGCGACGCCCAGGCGCCGCTGCTCGAGTGAAAGGTATTGTGCCCTGGGCGGCCGGGGACGCGCGGCCCCACGGCGCCCCCAGGGGCTTGGGCCCTCGCCTGGCCCGCGGCCGTCCCCTCCCAGGGCAGAGGGCGAGGAAATCGCAAAAGAGGGTGGCCGCCACGTAGACTGGCGTTTCACCGTGGGGGTATGGCGATGTCGCGCGCGTTGATCGAGGAAGCGGCCAAGGCACTGGCGGCGGAGGGCGAGCTGACGCGCCAGCTCGGCGCCGAGCTGACCGACGCGGACGCCGCGCGGATCGTCTGGGTCGGCTGGACGGTGAAGGACGTGCTCGGCCACGTCGGCGCGTCGTTCGGCGGCCTGCTGCGCCGGATGCAAGGGACCCCCGCGCCCGCCGGGCAGCCGACGACGCTCGACGAGCTGAACGAGCTGCGCCGCGCCGAGCGGGCCGATTGGCCGCTCGCGCGGGTGCTCGAGGAGATCGAACGCGGTCGGAACGCGCTGCTGGCCTTCGTGGCCGGCCTGGGCGACGCCGCGGCCGCGCGCCCGGTGCGGATGTCGGCGTACACGGCGCCGCTGTGGCGGATCGCGTGGGTGGCGTCGAGCCACGAGCGAGGGCACCGGCGCGACGTGGAGCGGGCGCTCGGCCGCGGACGCCCGGGCGGCGAGGTCGCCTGGCTGAACGTGTCGAAGGGCGGCGTGCCGAAGCTGCCGGTGTTCCGTGCCGCGCTCGGCGAGCTCGGGCTGGCCGGCGACGGCCACAACCTGCGGACCCACGGCGGGCCGACGGCGGCGCTTTGCCTCTTCTCCCTCGAGGTGATCCAGGCGCTGCAGCGCGAAGGGCACCCGATCTACCCCGGCGCGGTCGGCGAGAACGTCACGGTCAGCGGCCTGGACTGGGCTCAGCTCCGCCCGGGTGACCGGCTGCGGGTCGGTCCCGCGGTCGTCGAGCTCACGCGCTTCACGACGCCGTGCGCGACGATCAAGGGCGCCTTCGCCGGCGGCGAGTTCGACCGCATCCACGCGGCGAAGCACCCCGGCCAGGCGCGCCTTTACGCCAGCGTGGTCGTGGGCGGGCCGATCACGGTCGGCGACCCGGTGGAGTCGCTCCCATCTGAGCGGCCCAGCCAGGCGGCGCCTTAAGTGCCCTTCTTAATCCTGCGTTCACCGCTGGTTAACAAAGAAATTACTTGCGTAAACACGCTTCCATTCGTATAGTTATAAGTTGCCGAAAGTTGCGTAGGGAACGACAGAGATGGCTTGGGATACGTTGATCGCAGATCGTGACGAGGCGGTGGAGCGCCTCGTCGGTCGTGGCGAGGCCGACGACCACCTGGATTCGCTCGACCACGAGCACGCCGCGGCGCTGGCCGAGGCGCACGAGGACGACGAGGCGCCCGAGGACGACGAGGCCGAGGTGCCCGTCGACGCGGCTGAGCTCGAGGAGGAGCAGGCCGAGCTGGGCGGGGCCGCGCCGACCGATGAGGACGTGCACGGCGCGCTCGACGCGCTGTCCGCTTACTTCGCAGATGTGGGCAACGGTCGGCTGCTGACTTTCGACGAGGAGCTGTCGCTGGGCCGCGCCGTCCAGGCCGGCATCGCCGCCCAGGAGCGGATGCGGAAGGGCGATGTGGCGCCCGAGGAGGTGGCCGACCTGCGCCACAAGATCGCCGAGGGCGAGAAGGCACGCAAGCGGCTGATCGAGATGAACCTGCGCCTGGTGATCTCGGTCGCGCGGCGCTACGTCGGCCGCGGGCTGCCGCTCGAGGACCTCATCCAGGAGGGCAACCTCGGGCTGTTCCGCGCGGTCGAGAAGTACGACCCGAACCGGGGCTGGCGCTTCTCGACTTACGCCTACTGGTGGATCCGCCAGGGGGTGACACGGGCGATCGCCGACCAGTCGCGGACGATCCGGATGCCGGTGCACACCGGCCAGCTCCTGACGCGGCTGAGCGAGATCCGCCGGCAGCTCGAGCAGCGGATCGGGCGCGACCCGACGCCGGCCGAGATCGCGGCCGAAACCGGCCTCTCCGAGGAGCGGATCCGGGAGACGCTGATCGCGGCGCGCGAGCCGCTCTCGCTGGAGGCGACGATCCTGGGGACCGACGACTCGACGCTCGGCGACGTGGTGCCCGACGCCAACGCGGCCGACGCGCAGGAGCAGGTCGAGCTGGCCGAGCGCCGCTCGAAGGTCGAGGAGGTGCTGGAGGCGCTGACGCCGCGCGAGCGGGCGGTCATCCGGCTCCGCTTCGGGCTCGACGACGGCACGCCGCTGACGCTGGCCGAGGTCGGTCAGCGGCTGGGCGTGAGCCGCGAGCGCGTGCGGCAGCTCGAGGCCGACGGCCTGCGCAAGCTGCGCGGCGGCATCCTGCGCGAGCGGCTCGCCCGCATCGCCGCCTAGGGTTCTTCCACAGGGGCGCCCCGGTCCGCACCGGGGCGCCCCTTTGTGCGTGCTCGGTTGGTAGACTGGTGGTGTGACGATGCTCCGGCTGACGGTCAAGGACCTCGAGCTGTTCCCGGACCCGATCGACGATACGCGCTACGAGCTCATCGGTGGAGAGCTCCACGTGTCGAAGCAGCCCGATTGGGAGCATCAGCAGACCTGCGCCGAGCTCACCTTCGAGCTGGGGGCGTGGAATCGGGCGTCCGGCGCGGGCCGGATCTTGATCGCCCCTGGGATCATCTTCGGCCCGGACGAGGCAGTCGCACCCGATGTCGTCTGGGTGAGCAACGAACGCTTCCCGCGTGTCGTCGGCGACGATGGCAAGCTCCACGGCGGGCCTGAGCTCGTGGTCGAGGTCCTGTCGCCCGGCTCGAAGAACGAGAGCCGCGACCTCGACCTGAAGCTCGACCTGTACTCCCGCTACGGCGTCGCCGAGTACTGGGTCGCCGACTGGCGCGACCGGACGGTGCGCGTCTACCGCCGCCAGAACGCCCAGCTCACCCGCGTCTCCACCCTGACGGCCGAGGACACGCTCGCGTCACCGCTGCTGCCGGGGTTCGCCGCGCCGGTCGTCCGGCTGTTTCCGGACCCTTCGCCGACACCCTAGACTTGGCCCCGTGATCGGGGAGAAGCTCGCCGCCGAGCGCGCTCTCGCCCGCGCCCATTGGCCGGCTGGCCTGGCCGCGCTGCGGCACCGCGACTACCGGCTGCTCTGGACCGGCACGTTCCTGACGCAGACCGGCCAGTGGATGCAGTACGTCGCGATCGGCTGGCTGATCCTCGACATGACCGACTCGGGCTTCTACCTCGGCCTGGCCGGCTTCCTGCGCTCGGTGCCGCAGCTCTTCCTCTCGGTACCGGGCGGCGTGCTGGCCGACCGGGTGGACCGGCGCAGGCTGCTCAGCACGTTCCAGGGGCTGGCGGCGGCGCTGACTATGCTGCTGGCGCTCCTGATCGTCTCGGGGCACGTGCGGGTCTGGCAGGTGCTCGTGCTCACGTTCCTGATCGGCTGCGCGATGGCGATGGTGTTCCCGGTCCGCCAGACGCTCGTGCCCAACGCCGTGCCGCGCGAGGACCTCGCGAACGCGGTCGCGCTGAACTCGGCCGGGAACAACGTCACCCGCACGGCCGGCCCGGCGGTGGCCGGCGCGCTGATCGCGGCGGTCGGGGTGCCGATCTGCTTCTTCCTCCAGTCGATCGGGCTGCTGCTGTCGTTCTGGACGTCGGTCTCGATGCGGCTGCCGGGGCGCGACGCCGGCGCGCGCCACACCAGCGCGATGGCCGACCTGGCCGAGGCCTGGGCGTACATCCGCGCGACGCCGGCGGTGTGGGGGCTGCTGCTCTCCGCCGCCGTGCCGACGGTGCTCGGCATGCCGTACATGGCGCTGCTGCCGATGTTCGCCCGCGACCTCGCGATCGGGGCCGAGGGCCTCGGCCTGCTGATGACGGTCATGGGGCTCGGCTCGATCTCCGGGTCGATCGCGTTCGGCGCGTTGGGCGATTTCCGCCGCAAGGGGCCGGCCATGCTGCTCGCGGCTGCGACGTTCGGCGTCGCGCTGCTCGGGCTCGCCGCCAGCGGCGGCCTGCACTTCGCGCTGCTGAGCTTGTTCGGCGCGGGGTTCGCGAGCGCCTTCTACCAGGCGACGAACAACACGCTGCTCCAGACGATCGTGCCGGATGCGCTGCGTGGCCGCGTGATGAGCGCCTACCTGCTCACCTGGGGCATGACGCCGCTCGGCACGCTGCCGCTCGGCTGGCTGGCCGACTCGACCGGCCCGTCGTTCGCGGTCGCGCTTGCCGGCGGCCTGGTGGTGCTGTTCAGCGGGGCGGTGACGTGGCGAGTTCCACAGATGAGGGCGTTGTGAGATGAACGGACGCGCGGCGGTCACGCGGCCCGACGGGCAGGGCATGGAGGTCGTCGAGTACCAGGTGCCGGAGCCGGGACCGGATGAGGTGCTGGTCCGGGTGACGCTGGCCTGCATCTGCGGGTCGGACCTGCACATGTGGCGCGGCGAGGTGCCGTGGTTCCAGCGGGCGCCCGGCATCCAGGGGCACGAGATGACGGGCCGGGTCGCGCGGCTCGGGGCGAACCGCACGCGCGACTCGCTCGGGAACGAGCTGCGCGAGGGCGACCGCGTCGCCTACTCCTACTTCATCCCGTGCGGCGAGTGCTGGGCGTGCATGACGGGCGTGACCGGCTGCCCCAACCGCTACCGCGCGCGCAACACCACCACCGCCGACCAGCCGCCGCACTTCCTGGGCGCCTACGCCGAGTACTACCTGCTCAAGCCCGGGCAGTGGATCTTCAAGGTGCCGGACGAGCTGCCCGACGAGCTCGTCGCGCCGGTGAACTGCGCGCTGAGTCAGGTCGTCTACGGGCTGAACCAGATCACGATCTGGCTGAGCGACACGGTCGTCGTGCAGGGCGCCGGCGCGCTCGGGATCTACGCCTGCGCGCTGGCGAAGGACATGGGTGCCGGCCGGGTGATCGCGATCGACGCGGTGCCGGAGCGGTTGGCGCTGGCCCGGAAGTTCGGCGCCGACGAGACGATCTTGCTCGGGGAGGTGCCGACGCGCGGCGCCCGGGTCGCCCGCGTGAAGGAGCTGACGCGTGGCGTCGGCGCGGACGTGACGGTCGAGGTGGCGGGGGTAGCCGGCGTCGTCCAGGAGGGCCTGGAGATGACCCGCGTCGGCGGGCGCTACCTGTGGATGGGCAACATCGTGCCCGGCGCGAAGGCCGAGATCGTGCCGCACGACGCCGTCCGCCAGCCGAAGACGATCAAGGGCGTGCTCGCCTACGACCAGTGGGTGATCCCGCGCGCGCTCGACTGGATGGTGCGCGCGCGGTCGAGGTACCCCTTCGACGAGCTGGTCGGGGCGCGGTTCCCGCTCGAGCGGATCAACGAGGCGTTCGAGCAGGCGGAGTGGGCGGCCGGCAAGGGAGG
>DASRFH010000110.1:0-2563 GCA_035651675.1 Chloroflexota bacterium
GCGCCGCTCGGTCGGCGCGGTGGTTGCCGCGCCGCGGGTGCTCGGCGTCGACGACCTGGCGGCGCGGAAGGGGCGCCGCGCCGCGACGATCCTGGTCGACCTGGAGACGCACCGGCCCGTCGACCTGCTCGACGGCCGCGAGGCCGAACCGCTCCGGGCGTGGTTGGCGGCGCACCCCGGCGTCGAGGTGGTCGCGCGCGACCGCTTCGGCCCCTACGCCGAGGCGGTCGCGACCGGCGCGCCCGCCGCGGTGCAGGTGGCCGACCGCTTCCACCTGGTCACGAACGCCGGCGAGGCGATGGTCGACCTGCTCCAGGGCCGGCGCCGCACCGTGGCGGCCCTGGCCGTCGACGCCGCGCCGCCGGTCGCCGACCCCACCGACGCGGAGCCGGCGCCGCCGGTCCGTGCCCGCGCGCTCAGCCCGAGCGCCCAGCGGACGGCCGACCGCCGGGCCGCGCGGGTGGCGCGCTGGGAGGAGGTGCGCGCGCGCCACGCCGCCGGCGAGACCCTCCGGGGTCTCGCCCGCGCGATGCACCTGGCGCGCGAGACCGTCCGCCGCCTGGCCCGCACGCCGCTGCCGCCGAAGAACCAGCGGACCGCGCCCCCGCGGCCGCCGCCGCTGGCGTCGGCGACGCTGGCGCCGCACGTCTCCTACCTCCAGGACCGGTGGCAAGCCGGCTGCCAGAACACGGCGCTGCTCTTCCGCGAGATCGTTGCGCGGGGCTACGCCGGCAGCGACTCGCTGCTCAACCAGGCGCTGCGCCCGTGGCGCCCGCCGCGGCCGGCGCCGGAGGAGCACCCCGTCCCCGGCCGGCCGCGCCGGCGGCACTGGCGCTCCCGCGTCCGGCGTCTCTGCCTCACGCCGCCCGCGCGGCTCACCGCCGCCGAGCACGGCGCGCTCGACCGTCTCCTCGCCGAGGACCCGGTGCTCGCCGACGGCCACGCCCTGCTCCAGCGCTTCCGCGCCCTGGTGGCCGGCCGCGACGCCGGCGCCCTGGATGGGTGGCTCGCCGACGCCCGCGCCAGCGGCCTCCCGGGCTTCGCCGCGCTGGCCAACAGCATCGCGGCCGACCGGACAGCCGTGGACGGCGCGCTCACCACCGCGTGGTCGACCGGCCCGGTCGAGGGCCTGGTCCACAAGGCCAAGCTCATCAAGCGCCAGGGCGACGGCCGCGCCAAGCTCGATCTGCTCCGCGCACGCATCCTCGCCGCCTGACGATCACGCCGCGACGACAACCCGTCAGGCGTTCACACTTCCTGCGCCAGAACCATTCCTCGCGGCGATCTGCAGAAGCGAAGGTGGGCGGATGCGTCGCCGCGTCTTGCCAGACGCTGTTAGCCCGGCGGGCTGCCACAGGCGGTGGACGTCGCTGCCGGGGTTCCTGTCGCCCGGGTGGGGCTGGGCACATCAAGGGAGTAGTGGCGACGTTCCGGATCCGCATGCGCCGAGCCCTTGCGGAGCGCGCTGCTTGCCGACGCCGATTGCGCTGCCGAGGGACCTCGACGGCGGCCCGCACGTCGACTGGACAGACCCATCAATCGGCTAGCCGATCGCGATTCCCCTGCCGCAGCTCAGCGCCACGCCCCTGGCGCGGCCCTGCCCTACACCCTCTTTCGAGGCCGGCCGCCTCGGACGCCCCGGTCGGACTCGATCCCGTCGTCCAGAGCCGCACCGACGGCTACCAGCGCGAAGTGGACGAGACGCTCGGCTTACTGACGCCGGTAGGCGTATGGCTCCCTGGCGAGGGCCAGGTCAGCCCAGCGCCGCTCGGTAGGCCAGCCGCTCGCCGCTCACGACGCGGCCGTCGCGCAAGCGGAAGCGCGGCTCGCCCTCGCTCAAACCCGCCAGTCGGTGCAGCAGCTCGACGGCGTCGTTGAGCTGCAGCTCGTCCACCTGCACGCCAGCCAGCGCGTCGGCCACCAGCTGGCCGGCCCGCTGGGCCCGCGCCCGCTCCTCGTCGGTCAAACGGCGCGGCGGCTCCGACGTTCCGGGGATGAAATCGCCTTCGTACGCCGCTGGGACCGCGTAGGTCGCGTCCCGGCGGCGCGACACCAGCAGCTCGACCGGCTGGCCGAGCGGCATCGAGCGGTGGGCCTTCCCCGGGGCGCGCTCAGTCGTTCCGGCTGCCAAAGCCCCCGCCGACGATCCCGAGAATCCGCAGCAGCGACAGGAAGAGGTTGAAGATCGAGAGGTAGAGCCCCACCGCGATCACGATCGCGTTCGGCAGCGTGTCCTCGGCGTAGCGCGCTTGCTGCACCTCGAACAGGATGTAGAGGGAGAAGATGACCGCCCCGGCGAGGCCGATCCCGAGCTGGAGCAGCGTCGCCTGGAAGAAGATGCCGACGACGCTCGCCGCGACCAGCGCGAGCATCGCGAAGAACAGCTTCGGCATCAGACCGGAGAAGTCGCGCCCGGTCGTCAGCCCGTAGGCGGAGAGCCCGAGCGTCATCACCGCGGTGATCGACGCCGCCTCGACCACCACCGCGCCCGCCCCGGCCGCGACGTAGACCGTCACGATCCCGCCGAGCGCGATGCCGGCCAGGAACGTGAGCGTGTACATCA